>NZ_JBCPDP010000019.1:0-56152 GCF_040915385.1 Coprococcus sp. RTP21204st1_G4_RTP21204_210225
TTTTGATACCAAATTTTCAACCTGTATAAAATTTTCAATGTTCTTAAATTTAGCCTTGACTTTTTATTTGCAGGCTATTTTGTGCAATGGAGATGAAACTCAAAAATTATGGAAGCCTCTGCTGACATAATTTTCGCCTTCAGAGGTTCATCGGAATGGTTTGCACAACCTGGATTGGAAGAGATTCTTTTTCTCGCCCGACCTAACAACCTTATTTTCAAAAAAGACAGCCTCATCCCTCACCAGGGGATAAGACTGTCCTCTTAAACATTCTAATATAACTTCGCACTGATCAGCTTCGGTCTGAACCCGGCTGCCTCCAATGCCGCAATGATCCGGTTCTTATGATCGGTTCCAAATGCTTCCAGTGTCACACGAAGCTCCACAGCCGCATTCCGGTTAATACTTACAAACTGATTATGTTCCAGTTTGATCACATTTCCCTGCTCTTCTGCAATCGTCTGTGCCACTTTTACCAGTTCACCCGGTTTATCCGGAAGAAGTACCGATACAGAGAATATACGGTCTCTCTGGATTAGTCCGTGCTGTACAACTGAAGACATGGTAATAACATCCATGTTCCCGCCGCTTAAGATAGATACTACTTTCTTACCTTTCAGATCCAGCTGTTTTAAAGCTGCAACGGAAAGAAGACCGGAGTTTTCTACTACCATTTTATGGTTTTCCACCATATCAAGGAATGCTCCGACCAGTTCATCGTCTTCTACAGTTACGATCTGGTCTACATTTTCCATGACGTATGGGAGGTTCTGTTCCCCGACTTTTTTTACTGCTGTACCATCTGCGATCGTGTTGGCACTTGGAAGTGTTACGGTATGTCCTGCTTCGATTGCAGCAGTCATACTTGCTGCTTCTGCCGGTTCCACACCGATCACTTTGATCTTTGGGTTCAGCATTTTCGCAAGTGTAGATACACCTGTGATCAGTCCGCCGCCCCCGATCGGTGCAAGGATATAATCAACGGTCGGGAGTTCCTGGACAATTTCCATTGCAATCGTTCCCTGTCCGGTAGCTACATCCAGATCATCGAACGGATGTACAAAAGTATATCCGTACTCTTCTGCAAGCTCATAGGCCTTTGCGCAGGCATCGTCATAGACATCTCCGTGTAAAACAACCTCGGCGCCATAGCTCTTGGTACGGTTTACCTTGATCAGCGGAGTGACAGTTGGCATAACAATCGTCGCCTTACATCCAAACGCTTTTGCCGCATATGCCACACCCTGCGCATGGTTTCCTGCTGAAGCTGTGATCAGACCTTTTGCACGATCTTCCTCAGAAAGTGTGCTGATCTTGTAATAAGCTCCTCTTAATTTGTATGCACCTGTGTACTGCATATTTTCCGGTTTCAAATAGACCTTTCCCCCGGTCTGACTACTGAGATACTCACTGTAGATAAGCTTTGTCGGACGTGTCACACGTTTTACGATCTCGCTTGCTTCTTCAAATTTTTCCAATGTCAGCATATTATTATTCTTCTCCTTCTTCCTTCTTTTCTTCTGTTGTAAATAATGCCTGTACAAATTCGTCGGAATCGAATTTCTGCAGATCATCGATTGTCTCACCGACACCTATATATTTAACAGGAATTCCAAGCTCTGCCTGAATTGCAACTGCAATTCCACCTTTGGCCGTTCCATCCATCTTAGTCAGGATAATTCCTGTAATATCCGCAACATCACTGAATTCCTTTGCCTGTGAAAGTGCATTCTGTCCGGTCGTTGCATCCAGAACGACCAAAGTTTCCCTGTATGCTTCCGGATATTCTCTTTCCAGCACACGGTTAATCTTCTTCAGTTCCTCCATCAGGTTCTTTTTATTGTGAAGTCTTCCGGCTGTATCCACCAGAAGGATATCTGCCTTTCTCGCTTTTGCAGCCGCTACCGCATCATAAACGATGGCTGCCGGATCTGCACCTTCCTGTCCGCCGATCAGATCTGCATCCGAACGATGTGCCCATTCCTTTAATTGATCGCCCGCAGCTGCACGGAAAGTATCTGCTGCAGCAAGCACAACCTTCTTGCCCTGACCTCTCATCTTACCGGCAAGTTTTCCGATAGTAGTCGTCTTTCCGACTCCATTTACTCCGATCACCAGAACAACAGAAGTCTGGTTTTCAAATTCATAAGCTGTCTCGCCTACATCCATCTGCTCTTTGATACTGTCGATCAGGAGCTGTCTGCACTCAATCGGCTCTTTGATATGCTGTTCTTTTACTTTTTTACGAAGATCATCAAGAATCGCGTAAGTTGCTTTTACCCCCAGATCTCCCATGATCAGAACCTCTTCCAGTTCCTCATAAAAGTCCTCATCTATCTTTGAAAATCCATGAAAAATACTGTCCATTCCAGACACGATATTATCGCGCGTCTTGTTAAGTCCTGCTACCAGACGCTTAAAAAATCCCATTTTTTCTTCTGCCATCATATCCTCCTATCCACTACTTTGTAAGCTCATCTTCCAGAAGATCCACAGATACCAGCGTTGATACCCCTTTTTCCTGCATAGTGATCCCATACAGCCGGTCTGCCGCTGTCATCGTACCGCGACGGTGTGTAATGACGATAAACTGTGTATTTTTCGTCAGCTTGTGCAAATACTGTGCAAATCTCGTGACATTAGAATCATCCAGTGCCGCCTCGATTTCATCCAGCAGACAAAACGGGGAAGGTTTCAGATTCTGGATTGCAAACAGCAGCGAAATCGCCGTCAACGCCTTTTCTCCACCGGAAAGCTGCATCATATTCTGAAGTTTTTTACCCGGCGGCTGCGCAATAATCCGGATTCCGGCTTCCAGCACATCCTCATCATCCATCAGTTCCAGAGTTCCTTTTCCACCACCGAACAGTTGTTTAAACACCTGATTAAACTCCTGGCTGATCTTCGCAAACTGCTCAGTAAACTGCTTGCGCATCGCCTCGTCCAGTTCTTCAATGATCTTCTTGAGCGTTGCTTCTGCCTCTACCAGATCATCATGCTGCGTTTTCATAAATTCATACCGCTCGGAAAGATTTTTAAAATCTTCGATCGCATTGACGTTCACCGATCCGAGTTTCCGGATCTCCGTCTTTAATTCCTGGATCCGCCTTCGCATCTCGGCAGGATCTGTCAGACTCTCATCCCGGATTTCCAGTGCATGATTATACGTCAGTTCGTACTCTTCCCACATATAATTGATCTGCTTTTCCAAAGCTTCCTCGTAGCCTTCTTTCTTGCTGGTAAGCCGGAAGGATTCTTTATCAAGCTCTGCCATATGGGCTGCCAGATCTTCTCGCTTTTTCAGGAATGCCTTATGCTTCTGATTCAGTTCTTCCCGCTTTTTCTGCGATTCTTCGATCTCTTTGTTGATTTCCTCAAATAATTCCTTTGAATTCTCTATCGTCTGCCGGATTTCGGTAATCTGTGCTTCCTTTTGCTCTATTTCACCGTGATTCTCTCCTTTGCTTGCATTTAAAGTGGCAAGCTCTTCCTGGAATTTTCCCATCTCTTCCCGGATACGGACAAAATTCTCCTCGATAAAATCTTTTTTCTGCTCCAATGCAGCAAAACTGAGGTGAATATTTTCATTTTTGCGCACTTCTGCCGCTTCTGTCTCACGCTCTTTTTCCAGCCACTTCTGTGAGCTTTCCATCTGGCGTGTCAGCTCGTCCTCCAGTTGCTGGCTGGTCTCCAGTTCCATTTTGATCGATTCTTCGTTTTCCTCGATCTCATGAACCTGTTCTTCCAGTTTCTTGCGCTCCGCATAAATTCCTTCTGAATTTTCTCTGGTCGCATTTTGACGGCTTTTTACCTGGTCCAGATTCATCTTCGCAGTATTTTGAACCACATAGTCATTCTGCAATTCCTGCTGGATCTCTTCCACCTTTGCATACAGCGTCGTCCGCTTCTCCTTTGCGACCGCAACTTCTGTTTCCGATTTCTGGAGTTCTGTTTTCAGACGCGCAACCGTCTTTTCCAGTTCTTCAATCTCACGTCTTCTGCTGAGCAGATTACTGGAATTCTTAAATGCTCCACCACTCATTGCTCCGCCAGGATTGATCAGATCTCCTTCCAGCGTAACGATACGCAGGGACTGACGGTACTTTCTTGCCAGACGGATCCCGGTATCAATGTTGTCTGCCACAAGAGTTCTTCCAAGAAGATGCTCTGCAAGAGATGTAAATTTATCTTCTACCGTTACCAGCTTGTCCGCCGTGCCGATCACCCCCGGCTCGCGAAGGGCTTCTGCCCTGGCAAATCCCTGTCCCCCACGAATCGCTGTCAATGGAAGGAAAGTTGCACGTCCATACCGGTTCTGCTTCAGATAACCAATCATTTTTTTTGCAGTCTCTTCGTCTGCAGTAACGATATTCTGGATACTGCCTCCAAGTGCGATCTCCACCGCAGTCTCATATTTTTTATCTACTTTGATCAGATCAGCCACAACCCCCAGGATTTTCGGCTCGCGGCTTTTCTGCTCCATCACACGACGGATACTGTTCCCATAACCATCGTAACGCTCCGTAAGGTTCCTCAGAGACTCCAGACGAGAGTACTCCCTGTGATAAGCATTCTGCCTGTTTCGCAGGTTTTCATTTGCCTGTCCGATCTCTTTTTGCAGTCCGGCAATCTCTGTTTCATAGTTTTTGATCTGTTCTACAGAATCCGTGATCTTACCTGATACTGCCTTCAGTTCTTCCGTATACTGCGCGGCAAGTTCCTGTTGCCTCTGTACATCACTCTCCGCTTCTACCAGACGTTTGTAAAGCAGTGCCCGGCGTACCTTGATCTGTTCAAGCGTCGTTTCATAATGCTGCAGCTTTGCCTTCGTGGATGCACGGTTATTCAGAAGCTCACGGATATCGTTCTGATTCTTTTCAATCTCCACTGTCATCTCTGCAATCCGGCTCTGCAGGGCAGTCAGCTCCTCTCCTGCCTGCTTTTGTCTCTCAGATGCAGCTGCAAGATGTCTGTCGATCTCTGCTTTTTCTTCTTCCAGTTCGGATTTCTGCCTTTCACGGTTTGCAAGCTCTGCCTGAATATCGTTTGCGCGTTTTTCATAGTGTTCATCATTCATACGGACACTGTTGATCTGCTCTTTTAAAAGCTCGATCTGGTTTTCCAACTGCTGCTTCAGAAGTGTTGTCTCATTTCTCTGGCTTTTTGCATGCTCAATTCCGGCGTCGATCTCATCTACTTCCTGCTCGATCTTCTCATACTGTGCCTTCATATCTTCATGCTTTTTGCCGGCTTCAATGAGTTCATCCTGCGCAATCTTCAGCTTCTCATCGTTTTCCCGGATCTGCCCCTTCAGACGTTTCATCTCCACCAGGAACATATTGATGTCATAATGCTTCAGTTCTTCTCTCTTTTTCAGATATTCCTTCGCTGTCTCCGACTGTTTCTGAAGCGGACCAAACTGCTTTTCCAACTCTCCCAAAATATCATTGACACGGACCAGATTGCTCTGCTCTTCTTCCAGTTTGCGAAGAGATAACGCCTTGCGGCGCTTAAATTTGACAATCCCGGCCGCCTCATCAAAAAGCTCTCGTCTCTCTTCCGGCTTACCGCTCAGGATCTTGTCAATCTGTCCCTGTCCGATGATCGAATATCCTTCTTTTCCGATACCTGTATCATAAAACATCTCATTGATATCTTTGAGCCTGCAGACACTGCCGTTGATCAGATATTCACTTTCCCCCGAACGGTACAACTTTCTTGTGACTTTAACCTCTTCAAACTCCACCGGGAGTTTGTGATCTGAATTATCCAGTGTGATCGCAACCGATGCGTAGCTGAGGGGTTTCCGGTTTTCCGTACCGGAAAAAATAACATCCTGCATCGTACCTCCACGGAGCTGCTTCACCTTCTGCTCTCCGAGTACCCAGCGGACGGCATCCGCCACGTTACTTTTCCCACTTCCGTTCGGTCCGACGATTCCGGTGATCCCGTTATGAAATTCAAAGACAATCTTATTTGCAAAAGACTTGAATCCCTGTACTTCAATACTTTTTAAATACATGCCTCACCTACTGTACCTTTCCTTCTTTCAGCTTCAGGATTGCCTGATAAGCCGCTTCCTGTTCGGCAGCCTTTTTGGTTCTTCCGATACCACATCCAAAGGCTTCTCCGCCGATCACAACCTCTACACGGAAGGATTTATTGTGGTCCGGTCCCTCTTCTCCTACCAGCTGGTAGACAATTCCTTTTTCCTGACCGCCCTGTACCATTTCCTGCAGGATAGTCTTGCTATCATAAAAGAGCCGTTTCCCTTCCAGGTCGTTTAAAATATATTTTAAAATAAACTCTTTCGCATTAGCAAAACCACCATCCAGATAAATCGCACCAATCAGTGCTTCCAATGCATCCGAGGTAATAGACTCTCTGAATCTTCCACCGGTCGCGTCCTCACCTTTCCCAAGCAGCAGATAACTTCCAAGTTCCAGATCCCGCGCACAAAATGCAAGTGCCTTCTCGCATACCATGCTTGCTCTTAACTTAGTCAGTTCTCCTTCCGGCATTGTCTGGTTCTCGAAAAAAAGATATTCGCTTGAAATCAGTTCCAGAACAGCATCTCCAAGGAATTCCAGACGTTCATTACAGTCTGCCTTCTTCATATGCTTTTCATTCACATAAGAGCTGTGCGTCACAGCATGTCTGAGCAAATGGCTGTCCTTGAAATTGTAGCCGATTTTTTCTTCCAGTTCCTTTACATTTCTGCTCATGATTGCTCCTCCAATTTTAAAAAAGGACACTCCCCAAAAATGGGGATGTCCCCTGTAATCATTTTCCCTAGTTAACAGCGTTCTTGATCTGTTCTACAGCATCACCTACTGTTGCGATCTTTTCTGCATCTTCATTTTCAATTTCGATATCAAATGCATCTTCAATTCCCATAATAATCTGGAAAATATCAAGCGAATCAGCTCCCAGATCATCTACAAATGTAGTGTCCATCGTAATTTCATCCGGGTTACATCCCATCACATCAACAATAATGTCTTTCAGTTTTTCAAATTCCATAATTCTTAATCCTTTCTGAGCTTATTCCTGTGCGGATTTTTCTTCCGCCTGAATACATTCTTTGATCTTTTCATTGATTCCTTCTTCTTTGAAGGTTACACACTGCAAAATTGAATTGCAGACTTCTTTTGCTTTGGAACTGCCGTGTGTCTTTACTACCAGACCGGTGAGTCCAAGCAGTGGTGCTCCACCGTACTCACTTGCGTCAAAATCCTTCATAGTCTTTTTCAGCACCGGCTTAACCAGAAGTCCACCGATCATGCCGCGGAGATTCTGCTTCATACCACCTTTAATCTTGCTTACAAGAACCGATGCTACTCCTTCATAGAGTTTCAGGATCACGTTGCCGGTAAATGCTTCACAGACGATAACATCTGCCTGTCCGTGAGGGATTTCTCTCGCTTCAATGCTTCCGATAAAGTTAATATCCTTACATTCTTTCAGCATAGGAAAAGTCTCCTTGACCAGGGCATTACCCTTTTCTTCCTCAGCTCCGATATTGACGATCGCAACCTTCGGATTCTTGACTCCCATAATATGTTCCATATAGATCGAACCCATCTTGGCAAACTGCACCAGATGTGAAGGTCTTGCATCTACATTCGCCCCACAGTCGATCAAAATGGAGAATCCTTTTTCTGTCGGGATCAGTGGTGCAAGCGGTGGCCTTTCCACCCCTTTGATACGTCCAACCAGAAGCTGTCCCCCGGCAAGAACCGCACCGGAACTTCCTGCTGAAACAAAAGCGTCAGCTTCTTTATCCTTCACCATCTTAAGACCTACCACAATGGATGAGTCTTTCTTTCTGCGGATCGCCATAACCGGCGGTTCTGCTGTCTCAATTACTTCCGATGTATGAACAACCGAAATCTGTTCTTTATTATATGTGTACCCGGAAAGTTCCTGATTGATGACATCTTCTTTTCCGACCAGAATCACATGGATCGCATCTGACTTCCCGACCGCCTCGACCGCACCTTTGATGATCTCATGCGGTGCGTTGTCTCCGCCCATTGCATCGACAACAACTTTTGTTATTTCTTTCATACTGTTACCTCCCAGCATTACTAAACCAATTCTACTAGACATGACCGTAAAAATCAATAATATTTAGCAGATTTAGGAAAATTAGAAAAAAGAAAAGGAGTTAAGCA
Organism: Coprococcus sp. RTP21204st1_G4_RTP21204_210225; assembly: GCF_040915385.1. Classification (NCBI taxonomy): domain Bacteria; kingdom Bacillati; phylum Bacillota; class Clostridia; order Lachnospirales; family Lachnospiraceae; genus Coprococcus; species Coprococcus sp. RTP21204st1_G4_RTP21204_210225. The sequence goes on from NZ_JBCPDP010000019.1 coordinate 8,178, forward strand.
ATACGCCTAACTCCTGTACTATAGCCTTTTTTAATTAGTTTTCTACAGTAACGATTTCTCTCTTGTTGTAAGATCCACAAGCTTTGCAAACTCTGTGTGGCATCATAAGTTCTCCACATTTGCTGCATTTCACCAGATTCGGTGCGCTCATTTTCCAGTTTGCTCTTCTCTTGTCTCTTCTTGCTTTAGAAGATTTATTCTTTGGACAAATTGACATAGGTTACACCTCCTTAAAATTCTTGTAAAGATCGCGGATAACTGACATTCTAGGGTCAAGACTGGTGTCTTCGCAGTCGCAGCTTCCCTCATTCAAGTTCTGACCACATACACTGCAAATCCCTTTACAGTCTTCGCTACATAGAACTTTCATCGGCCACCCTACTAAAATCTCGTTATAGAGCAGCTGCTCCACATCAAGATGATATCCGTCAATGTAATTCGCTTCATCGGATTCGCCATCATCTTCTCCGTCTGCCAGAGCTGTATTCACCTGCTTTTCAAAGGAAAGCGTGAAATCTGTCGGTACATCTGTAAGACATCTGTCACACGGAATGATTACCGTAAGACTTGTCTCACAACTGATATGAAGTTTTTTTTCGCCGGCATACTCGACATGAATATGCACAGGCTGTGTCCGGCTTACCGGAAATCTGCTTCCGTTCACCTTCACTTCTTTCATCTCAGTGCCGACCACTTCGTCAATGGACTTATGCGGTTCAGATAAGACTTCGGACAGGTCAATTAACATAATTCTTTCTCCTGTTCACACCTAAACTATTATACCATGTAAATTCTTTTTGTCAAGGATGATTTACAGATTTTAAGGTTTTTTCTAATTTCTTCTGTTATACAAGTGCAACTGTCTCTCTTGCAATTGCAAGTTCTTCGTTTGTCGGAACTACAAGAACTTTCACTTTGGAATCTGGTGTAGAGATTATGATCTCTTCTCCACGTTTTCCATTTGCTTCTTCATCGATTGTAATTCCAAGATATCCAAGATAGCTGCAGACTTTTGTTCTTACAAGTGCACAGTTCTCACCGATACCTGCTGTAAATACGATATTATCAACACCGTTCATTGCTGCTGTGTAAGCACCAACATATTTTGCTACTCTGTATGCAAATACGTCGATTGCAAGTTCTGCACGCTTGTTGCCTGCTTTTGCTGCTGCCTCAAGATCACGGAAGTCGCTGGATACACCGGATACACCTTCCACACCTGATTTCTTGTTCAGGACATTCATAATTCCTGCAATGTCAAGGTTTTCTTTCTTAGCAATGAATTCCATGATCGCCGGATCAATATCTCCGGAACGTGTTCCCATTACAAGACCTTCCAACGGAGTAAGTCCCATAGAGGTATCTACTGATTCTCCGTTAAGCACTGCTGAAACAGATGCTCCATTACCAAGATGGCATACGATCGTCTTTGTTGCGTTGTATGGTTTTCCAACAATCTCAGCTACTCTCTTAGATACGAAGCTGTGGCTTGTTCCGTGGAATCCGTAACGTCTTACTTTGTATTTTTCATAATATTCATATGGAAGTCCATACATATAAGCTTTCTCAGGCATTGTCTGATGAAAAGCAGTATCAAATACAACAACCTGTGGTGTGCCCGGCATCAGGCTTTCACAAGCTTCGATTCCGATTAAGTTTGCCGGGTTGTGAAGTGGTGCAAGGTCATTGCACTCTGCGATCGCAGCTTTTACTTCCGGTGTTACAACTACAGATTTTGCAAACTTTTCTCCGCCGTGAACAACACGATGTCCGACTGCTCCGATTTCGTCAAGGCTCTTAACAACACCTGTATCTGCATCTGTCAGCGCGTCGATTACGAACTGGATTGCTTCTGTATGTGTAGGCATAGCCTTTTCAGATACATTCTTCTCTCCACCTGCCGGCTGATAGGTAAGTCTTCCGTCAATACCGATTCTTTCGCAAAGACCTTTTGCGAGAACCGCCTCCGATTCTGAGTTGATGAGCTGGAACTTCAGTGATGAACTTCCGCAGTTGATTACTAATACATTCATTGATGTTTCTCCCTTCTGGTACTAGAATTTTCTTTATTAGAACTCACACTCTATTCTTAATTATACTCCTTGCACACATTGTATACAAGTAATGTTATTTTTTTCACGTAATATTTTCCAGTACAATGTTTTTTGCACAAAAACTCTTTTTATAGTATAATCTTTTCACAAACAACACAAAGGAGATTTTAGTTAAAAGTATGAAAATCGTCGGTATCATCGCAGAATATAATCCGTTCCACAACGGGCATCAGTATCATATAGACCAGGCACTTCAAAAAACAGGGGCAGATGCGGCAGTTATCCTTATGAGTGGTGACTTCGTCCAGCGTGGCGCCCCTGCTATCGCACCAAAGCATTTGCGGGCAAAAGCTGCCCTTCTTGGCGGTGCATCACTCATTCTGGAGCTCCCGGTCCTTTTTTCCTGTGGCAGTGCAGAGTTGTTTGCAAGAGGTGCCGTTTCTATTTTTAACAGTCTTGGCTGTATTTCCTATCTCTGTTTTGGCAGTGAGTGTGGCGATATCAAAAAACTCAATCGGCTTGCCCGGATTCTTTCCGAAGAGCCAGAAGTCTACCGGCAGCTCCTGCAGGATGAGCTGCGAAAAGGCCGACCGTTTCCGCAGGCACGCCAGACTGCCCTAAGTGTCTATACAAAGGATCCGTCCCTTGCCGAAATCCTGTCCTCACCAAACAATACTCTTGGGATTGAATACTTAAAAGCACTCCGGTATTTCAAAAGTCCGATCCAGCCTTTCGCGATTCCCCGCGAGGGATCCGGCTACCACGATACTGCCCTCTGCGAAACCTTCAGTTCCGCAACTGCGATCCGCAACCGAATTCTGAATCCATCTTTACCAGAAGATGCTTTTCCATCCGTCGCAGGACAACTTCCGCCCGCTTCTTCAGATCTGCTGCGAAAGAATTACCAGTCCTCACTTCCGGTTACTCAGGATGATTTTTCGCTCCTGCTAAAGTATCGACTGCTCTGTGAGAGTGCTTCCTCTCTGACCGATTACCTTGATGTCAGCAAAGACCTCGCCAACCGGATCATCAATCAGAGAAATGATTTTGCTACCTGGAGTTCCTTCTGCGATCTTCTGAAAACCAGAGAGCTTACCTACACCCGGATCAGCCGCGCCCTGCTGCACATCCTGCTCGGCATAGAAAAGGACACCTTCCGACATGAGCCTCCTTTCTGTTTTGCAGAAGATTCCGGCAACATTTCCGGCAAAGCAAAAAAAGAGCGGTCATCCACATCCGCCCTTTATGCCCGCGTACTCGGTTTTCAAAAAAAAGATACTCAAATTCTTAAAGAGATCAAAGAGTATGCCACCATCCCTCTGATCACAAAGCTCGCAGATGCCAGAGATCTCACCTCCGCCACCCAGGTCCTCTTGAACCTGGACATTTTCGCATCAGACCTGTATGAATCCATAATTACCGAGAAATTTGGCACACCTTTTACAAATGAATATCAGAAGCAGTTGCAAATTATTTAACCCTTCCCCTTTATCAAAAAAGAGACTTTTTGCACACCACTACTACGCATGTTTGTGCAAAAAGTCTCTTTCTCATTTAGTTCACATGAAGAATTTTGGTAAGAGTCACCGCCCTGGCTCCAGGTCCGATATGGCATGCCACACTCAACGACAGTGGATCCATCCGGATTTCAAACTCCGGAAATGCTTCATGAAGCTCATCCAGCCATTCCTGTGCCTCCTTGCGGTCTCCTGTGTAAGCTGCATCCAGATACAGATCTTTTTTTCCATCACAATCTCCGAATTCTGAAGTACGAATCTCATTAATTGTCTTGATCATCGTCTTCTTTGCACTCTTCCATCCTCTTGACTTCGCAAACGCATCCAGCTTTTCTCCTTTAAGACGGAGAACTGGCTTCAGGTTCAGAACCGTTCCAATCGCTGCAGCTGCCGGTGTAAGTCTGCCGCCTTTCTTCAGGTATTTTAAAGTATCTACTGTAATATAGATATCACTGTCCCACTGGATCGCTTCTAACAGTTCTTTAATTTCTGCCGCGCTCTTTCCAGCATCTGCAAGCTTTTTCGCCTCTTCCACCGATCTTCGCTGCGTAACAGAAATCCGGTGATTATTTACGACCTGTACTTTTCCATCATAGTCCTGGGAAAGCATGATTGCAGTCTCACATGAACTGCTAAGACCGGCTGACATCGGAATATGTACAACCTCATCATATTCCTCCAGCGCCTTGTCCCACATATCCATTACATCTCCGGGAGCCGGTTGGGAAGTCTTAATATCTGCATCTCCTGCCAGTTTTTCATAAAACTCCTCCTGCGTGAGTGTGATATCCTCGTAAAACAACTCCTCATTGATATAGAATGGCATCGGAAGTACGTAAATTCCCATCTTCTTTCCTTCTGCCTGTGTAATTCCACTGTTACTATCTGTTACAATCGCAACTTTCCCCATGCTCTCTTTACCTCTTTCTAATTTTTAAAACTATGTATCGGTGCAGGAATTCTTCCCTTTCGATTCACAAATGCACTGCAGTCAAATTCATTGACCGGCATGATCGGCGCATATCCCAAAAGACCACCAAACTCTGCCATATCTCCAACATCCTTTCCAACTACAGGTATCACACGAACCGCCGTTGTCTTCTGATTGACCATTCCGATCGCCATCTCATCCGCAATGATCCCGGAAATCGTAGTAGCTTTCGTCTTACCAGGAATAGCGATCATATCAAGTCCTACCGAGCAGACACAAGTCATCGCCTCCAGCTTTTCTATACAAAGAGATCCGGCATTGACTGCATCGATCATTCCTTTATCCTCACTGACCGGAATAAAAGCTCCGCTTAAACCTCCTACATAGGAAGACGCCATAACGCCACCTTTTTTCACCTGATCGTTCAGCATAGCAAGTGCTGCTGTTGTTCCTGGTGCGCCAACTCTCTCAAGTCCGATTTCTTCCAGAATCTCCGCTACTGAATCGCCAACAGCCGGTGTCGGTGCAAGTGACAGGTCAATGATTCCGAACGGAATACCAAGCCTTTTGGAAGCTTCTCCGGCTACAAGCTGACCAACCCTTGTCACCTTAAATGCGGTCTTCTTGATCGTATCACAAAGTTCCTGAAAGCCCTCGCCACGACATTTTTCAATCGCTCTTTTTACAACACCAGGTCCGCTGACACCGACATTGATCACGGCATCTCCTTCGGTAACGCCTAAAAAAGCCCCTGCCATAAACGGGTTATCATCCGGTGCATTACATAAAACTACAAATTTTGCACAGCCAATCGAATCCTTGTCCTTTGTCGCCTCTGCTGTCTCTTTTACAATCTCGCCGCAAAGACGGACTGCATCCATATCAATACCAGTCTTTGTCGAACCTACATTGACCGAACTGCACACACACTCTGTCTTTGCCATTGCCATCGGAATGGAACGGATCAGGAGTTCATCGCTCTTTGTCATTCCCTTGGATACGATTGCAGAGTATCCTCCGATAAAGTTTACACCGACTTCCTTTGCTGCTTTATCCAGTGTCTCTGCGATCGTCACAAAATCCTCTGGTTTTTTGCAGGCTGAACCGCCAACAAGTGCAACCGGTGTAATGGAAATCCGCTTATTAACGATCGGAATTCCAAATTCACTTTCGATCTTCTCTCCTGTCGATACAAGATCCTTTGCAAGTGTTGTGATTTTTTTATATATCTTTTCATTCAGTCTGTCCAGATCTGAGTCAATACAGTCCATCAGACTGATACCCAATGTGATTGTTCTTACATCCAGATTTTCTTCTTCGATCATCTGGTTTGTTTCTACTACTTCGTAAAAATTAATCATAGCGGTTCTCCTTACACTCTGTGCATTTTTTCAAAAATCTCTTCTCTCTGACAATGAATATTGACACCGATCTGTAAGCCGATATCACGAAGTTCTACCGCTACGATATCCAGTTCTTTTTTTGAATTTTCCACATCTGCAACCGCCATCATATTAAAATACCCATCCACGATCGTCTGGGAAATATTTAAAATATTGATATTGGTCTCTGCCAGGTATGTACATACTTTCGCAATAATTCCGACCGAATCTTTACCGACTACTGTAATAATGCATTTCTTCATTCTGCCTGTCCTCCTGAATCCAATTCTGCATACTTTCTTTTTCTAAACCTCGATTACTGCAGACACCTGATCCCTTTTTGCAACTGCGATCGGTATATCATCCCCCTTATACGGGTTCTGCCCCAAAGTGACCTCCAGCTTAACAGTCTCATATGCAAGTTCTTCGTAATTATTCTCCTTGCTCAAATGCCCCAGCAATACACTCTGCAAGTTATTGTGTAGTATATCACAAAGAAGCCGTCCTGACAATTCATTTGATAAATGTCCTCTGTCCCCAAGAACTCTCTGCTTCAGGTAATACGGATAAGGACCGACTTCCAGCATATGTATATCATGGTTAGATTCCAGCAGGACCGCATTTAAATCCTTCAGGTTCTCTACCGTATATTCATCGTATTTTCCAAGATCCGTTGCTACCGCGATCTTCTTTCCATCCTGCTCAAAGCGGTAGCCGCTCGGTTCATTTGCATCATGGGAAATAGCAAATGGATGCACGTCAATATCACCCAGCTTAAATTCTTTGTCTACCTGGATTTCATGGTAAAGTCCTTCCGGCATTTTCCCGAGATTTTTATAATCACGGATTCCCTGAATCGTTCCCGGTGTTCCATAGATCGGGATCTCATATTTTCTGCTGAATACACCAAGTCCCTGAATATGATCTGCATGTTCATGGGTAATCAGGATTCCATCCAGCTCTTTCCCTTTTATTTCAAGTTCCTTTAAGCCTTCCTCAATTCGTTTTTTGCTGATTCCTGTATCTACAAGCAGATGCGTTCGATCGCTCCCCACATAAATACAGTTTCCGCTGCTGCCACTGGCAATGCTGCATAATCTCATCTTGTTTCTTCTCCCTGTTCTTAGCCTCTTCCCAGTGCCAAGTCTATCTGTTTTTCCGTTTCTTCAAAGGTTCCGCCGTTTTCGATCACAAGATCCGAAACCGCTGTAAATGTCTCTTCCGACGGCTGATTTGCAAACACCGCATACATTTTTTCATCTGAATATCCGCGTGAACTTCTCAGTCGCTCCATCCGGATCTCCTGTGGCACATGAATATACCAGATCTCATCCAACATCTCACGATATACCGGTTCCGTAAGGAGTGCGGCTTCCAGAATAAAAAGCTCTTTTCCCTCTTCCTGCGCCTTCTGCATTTCCTCCCGGATCTTTTCATTGACCGCCGGATGCACGATCGCATTAAGCTTTTGCAGTTTCTCTGGCTGATCAAACACAATTCTGCCAAGAATTTTCCGATCAATCGTTCCATCAGGATTTAAAATTTCTTTCCCAAACGTCTCCACGACCTTCTGATAACATTTTTCTCCCGGAAGCTGTACCTGATGTGCCACCAAATCTGACTGGCAGATCACCGCACCGCACACTACACTTAAAAAGTCGAGTACTTTGCTCTTCCCGGAACCAATGCCTCCTGTTATTCCTATTTTTCTCATATCTGTTTCCTTCTATTTTGCCTCATACCAGTTTTTTCCACTATGCATGTCAATTTCAAGCGGAACGGAAAGATCTGCCGCATGCATCATGCCTTCTTTCAGGATCTCCCGCACTTCCTCTTCCTCTTCCTTCCATGTCTCGATCAGAAGTTCGTCGTGTACCTGCAGAACCAGCCTGGATTTCATGTTTCTCATGCGAAGCTCTTTATCTACAGCAATCATTGCGATTTTCATGATATCTGCAGCCGTTCCCTGGATCGGAGAATTCATTGCCACACGTTCCCCGAATTGTCTCTGCATAAAATTGCTGGAAGACAGCTCCGGAACCGGTCTTCTTCTGCCAAATAAGGTCACAACATATCCCTGTTCTTTTGCATGAGCAACTGCATCATCCAGAAATTTCTTGATACCCGGATAGGTTTCAAAATAACGGTCAATATATTCGGCCGCTTCTTTTCTCGTAATACTTAAATCCTGGCTCAGTCCAAAAGAACTGATCCCATAAACAATACCAAAGTTGACTGCTTTTGCATTTCGCCTCTGCAGATCGGTTACTTCATCAAACGGAGTATGAAACACCTGAGAAGCTGTGATCCGGTGAATGTCCTTTGCCTCCCGGTATGCTTCGATCAGTGCTGTATCTCCGGAGCAATGTGCCAGCACACGCAGTTCTATCTGCGAATAATCAGCATCTACAAACACATATCCCGCTTCCGGCACAAATACTTTACGGATCAGCCGTCCAAGTTCTACCCTCGCCGGGATATTCTGCAGGTTTGGCTCTGTACTGCTGATACGTCCGGTCGCTGTGACTGTCTGGTTGAATTTTCCATGGATCCGGTGATCATCTTCATGAATAAATACGGCAAGCCCATCTGCATAAGTCGATTTCAGCTTGGCAAGCTGACGATATTCCAGGATTTTTGCCACGATCGGATAATCCGGTGCCAGCTTATCCAGTACGTCTGCTGCCGTCGAATATCCTGTTTTCGTCTTCTTTCCATTTGGAAGGGACAGATGTTCAAAAAAGACCACGCCCAGCTGCTTTGGCGAATTGATATTAAATTCTTCCCCGGCAAGCTCATAAATTTCCTTTTCCAACTGTACGATTTTTCCGCCAAGCTGTTCTCCATAGCTTTTCAGTTCTTCTGCTTCTACACGCACCCCATTCTGCTCCATGTGGAACAGAGTAAATACAAGCGGCATCTCTATTTCTGTAAAAAGCTTCCACATTTCTTCTTTTTTCAGCTTTTCTTCCAAAACTTCCGATGACGCAAATGCAGCATAGGCTTCATAACAGACCATTTTTTCCAGTTCTGTCTTCGGATCGATCATCAATCCAAGATGCTCCTGTGCCACATCTTCAAATCCATAATCATTTTTCAACGGATTCAGGAGGTAAGCTGCTACAATACTGTCAAAGCACTTCTCCTCTGCTGCTCCTTCTAATCCTTTCAGATAAGGCAGGGATGACTTCAGATCAAACACCACAAACCGTCCGGCATGCTTTGCCACATGTACAAGTGCCTCCAGAAGTTCCTCCATGCTGTATCCATTTCCTGCCGGAATACAGTAGATCTTCTCTTTCCCAAACGAAATTCCAATTCCACCTATCTCAGCATTTCCTGCAAAGAGCGGAAGTACATTTCTGGTGTCTTTGTAAAGAACGGCTCCCACTGTCTGCGCTTTTTCTGCCTCCGCAAAGATTTTCTGAATTTCTTCTTTTCCCACAGCGATCACAAATGCATCTTCAATCGAATTCTCACTCTGCACATCAAAACGATTCAGCAGATTCTTGAACTGCAGTCTCTGGAAATAGACATAAGCTTCCTCTGTATAAAGATTTCCAAGCTTCGCCTCTTCCAGTTCATAAGCAAAATCCGCGTCTACATCAATTGTCGCCAGCACCTTACTCATTTGTGCCTGATCCCAGTATTCCACCAGATTTTTCGATGCTCTCGGCGGCTTCAGTTCGGATGCATGCTTGTAGGCATTTTCAATAGATCCGTATTCTACAATAATCTTGGTCGCCGTCTTTTCTCCGACTCCCGGCACCCCTGGGATATTATCTGAAGTATCTCCCATCAATGCTTTCACATCGATAAATTCTGTCGGTGTCACCTGGTATTTTTCTTTTACGTCCACTGCATAATAATTCTCGATCTCAGTTCCGGTCCGTTTTGTCTTCGGAATCCGGATCTCAACATGGTCTGTAGCAAGCTGGAGAAGATCTCTGTCTCCGGAAATAATGACCACTTCCATCCCCATTCGCTCGCATCTTTTGGACAGCGTTCCAAGAAGGTCATCTGCCTCCAGCCCTTCCTGCTCGATCGTCCGGATTCCCATAGCATGCAAAACTTCCTTCATCAACGGTACCTGCTGTCTGAGTTCTTCTGCCATCGGCTTTCTCGTCCCCTTATACGCCTCAAACATCTTATGGCGGAAAGTCGGCGCATGCACATCAAATGCAACGGTCAGATACTCCGGCTTTTCCTCCTCCAGGATCTTGAACATAATATTTAAGAATCCATATATTGCATTCGTATGGAGTCCTTCCGCATTTGTCAGATCCGGAAGTCCGAAAAACGCCCTGTTCAGAATACTGTGTCCGTCTATCAATACGATTTTGCTCATAATCAACTGCCTCTCTGTAAGTCTCATCACTTACTTCTATCTTTTCTATCTATTCGTTCAAATATACAACATCTCATTATGACATTTTTTTTTGATATTTTCAATACATGAAGGGGTAAAAAAGATCCTCATCAAAATTACAGATACACGAAATGTGCCACAACAATTGTGTATATACGAAAAAATACATCACGAATCATCGCAATGTACTTCTCATATCTTTTATTCAATTCCAGTTAATTATCAACTGCCGGCAGCGGGACTTGAACCCGCACGCGGTCACCCGCAACAGATTTTGAGTCTGCCTCGTCTGCCATTCCGACATGCCGGCATAAAATTCATGTTTTTTAATCACGAACCGAAAATAATCATATCATACTTATCTTCGGTTCGCAAGTATTTTTTCAAAATAAACTATTTGAAATTATTTTCCAAGCTTATCCGCTTCTTCCGTATTCTTCTTAAGTTCCTCATAAACCGGGAAGCAGTCGAAAGTTGCAAAGTAATCCATCGGAGTCTCTGCTCTGCGGATCAGCTGTGTACCTCCGTCCTCTTTCAGAAGAACTTCTGCGGAACGAAGACGTCCATTGTAATTATATCCCATAGAGAATCCATGTGCTCCGGTATCATGGATCACAAGCAGATCTCCCATGTCAATCTTCGGAAGCTGACGGTCGATTGCAAATTTATCATTATTCTCGCACAGAGAACCAGTCACATCGTAAGTATGATCGCATGGTTCATTTTCTTTTCCCATGACAGTGATGTGATGGTAGGCACCATACATAGCCGGACGCATCAGGTTTGCGGCACATGCATCTACACCGATGTACTCTTTGTGCGTATGCTTTTCATGGATTGCTTTTGTCACAAGGCATCCATAAGGTCCAAGCATAAAACGGCCAAGTTCTGTGTAAATCGCCACATCGCCCATTCCAGCCGGAACAAGAACCTCTTCGTACACTTTTCTTACACCTTCACCGATCGCCTTGATATCGTTCGGTTCCTGATCCGGTTTGTAAGGAATTCCCACACCACCGGAAAGGTTGATGAACTTGATATGTACACCGGTCTCTTTCTGAAGCTTAACTGCTACTTCAAACAAAGTACGTGCAAGTGTCGGATAATATTCATTAGTTACAGTATTACTTGCAAGGAATGCATGGATACCGAACTCTTTTGCGCCTTTGGACTTCAGGATCTTGAATGCCTCAAAAATCTGTTCAGTTGTCATACCGTATTTGGCATCTCCCGGATTATCCATAATGCTGTTGGAAATTTTGAAAAGTCCACCCGGATTATAACGGCAGCTGATTGTCTCCGGAATCTTTCCGATCGTCTTTTCCAGAAAATCAATGTGTGTGATATCGTCCAGGTTGATGATCGCGCCGAGCTTATCAGCAAGTGCAAATTCCTCTGCCGGTGTATCATTGGAAGAAAACATAATATTTTCTCCAACCTGTCCGACAGACTCAGACATTAAAAGCTCTGTATAGGAAGAGCAGTCACATCCGCATCCATATTCTTTTAAAATATTGAGGATATATGGGTTTGGAGTTGCCTTTACTGCAAAATATTCTTTATATCCTTTGTTCCATGCAAAGGCTTCTTTGAGTGCTTTTACATTTTCACGAATCCCTTTTTCATCATAAAGATGAAACGGAGTCGGATATTCTTTTACGATTTCATCTAACTGTGTCTTTGTTACGAATGGTTCTTTTTTCATTCTGTTCATCTCTCTTTCGTCTAGTCGATGGTTGCAATACGCATCATATTACTTACAGAACCCTTTTCACGCTGTACGCTCGGTGAAGGAATACCAGCTGTCAGGACAACAATATCTCCACTGTCCACGCATTTCTTTGCCTGTGCAAGATCAATTGCCCCACTGCAGATATCATCTGTTGTATGGAATTCCAGAGACTTCAATCCTCTTACGCCCCAGTAGATCGACATCCGGCGAAGGGTACGTTCGTTCGGTGTAATTCCAAGGATTTCCTGTCTCGGACGAAGGTTGGATACAACCCTTGTTGTTGCACCGGATACAGATGGAGTGATGATGCATCTTGCATTCAGGTTCGCTGCCGCAAGTACAGAAGCATATCCGATTGCACTGGACACACCTGACTTCAGATGATCTCCGGCTTTAACAAGAATGGAATCATAGTCCAGATGTTCCTCTGTCGTCTCTACAATTTGAACCATCATCTGGAGTGCTTCCAGAGGGTATTTCCCCTGTGCTGTCTCTCCGGAAAGCATAACTGCATCTGTTCCGTCGTATACCGCATTGGCAACATCCGTCACTTCTGCTCTTGTCGGACGCGGATTACGCATCATAGAATCCAGCATCTGTGTTGCAGTAATAACAGTCTTAAAGTTGTCATTACATTTCTGGATGATCATTTTCTGGAGATGCGGCACTTCCTCTGCCGGGATCTCTACACCAAGATCTCCACGTGCCACCATGATACCATCAGCCGCACGGATAATCTCATCAATATTCTCAATACCTTCTGCGTTCTCTACCTTTGCAATGATTGGAATATACGGAGCGCCGAGTTCTTTTAAGTATGCCTTGATCTCAAGTACACACTCTGCATTTCTTACAAATGATGCTGCGATAAAGTCAATATCCTGCTCTACACCGAAACGGATATCATCCTTATCTTTTTCTGTAATAGCCGGAAGACGAATGGCTACGTTCGGTACGTTAACACCTTTTCTTTCGCCAAGTTCTCCACCATTTACTACAGAACAGACAATCTCTGTCTCTGTCTTGCTCTCTACACGAAGTCCGATCAGGCCATCGTCGATCAGAATGGTACAGCCTTTATAAATATCCTGTACCAGTCCCTTATATGTGATAGATACTCTCTTATTATCTCCTACGATATCTTCTGTTGTCAGAGTGAAGGTTTCTCCTTCTTTTAAAGTAATCTTCTTTCCATCTTTCAGGATTCCTGTACGAATTTCCGGTCCCTTTGTATCCAGAAGGATTGCAGTGTTTGTATGTTCCTCTTCACGAAGCTCTTTGAGCATATCCATTCTGAACTTCTGTTCTTCATGATCACCATGTGAGAAATTGAAACGTGCCACATTCATTCCATTCTGGATCAGCTTTCTCATCATTTCTCTGTCGTTGGTGTTTGGTCCCATTGTACAAACAATCTTGGTTTTTTTCATTGTTTCCTCCTCTTATTATTCAATTTGATTCTATGTTAGAACTCTACTTCACATGTTCGTGTGTGAAAAGATGGTCCTGGCAATATTCATAATTCCCGTTACACTTTGAACAATAACGGAACTCCAGTGTCGGATTGTCAAGTTCCGTACGACCGCACACTGCACATCTGTGCTTTGCACCGCCTGCATACTGATTCTGCGGACGGCTTATCTGCTTCTGGAATTTCTTTCTGCGGGCAGCCTGTTTCGGACTGTGTCCACGCAGATTCCGGTTGCAGAAAAAGAAAATAATAAAGTTCAAAAGCGATGCGATGATCACGATCCGTATGATCAGACCGCCCTGCACTGCGTCTACCGCAAGCAGAACCACATCCAGAACTGCAAGCCACTTCATCTTGATTGGGATAATGCCGTAAAGCAAAAGCTGATAATCCGGCATGATGGATGCACATGCAAGGAAAATGGACATATTGATATAGTAAGTACTGTAAAGGCTTCCAAATCCGGTAATGCCTCCGATCAGTCCATTCACAATAAAAGCTCCAATAACTGTAAATAATATTCCTGAGAAAATGTAAACATTGTAACGAAATGCCCCCCAGTAGCTTTCCAGCGTATTACCAAGGGAATAGTATAACAGCATCATAAAGATAACAAAAATAATATTGTCATTCGGTGGGATGATCACCCAGCTTAGAAGTCGCCACACCTGCCCTTTCAAAATCAGTGCCGGTTCCAGTGTAAAATAGGTAAGAAGCTGTGGCATCGTAAAACTCAAAAGATATCCGATTGCATAACCTGCAAGCAGATACATCGTAAGATTTCTAATTGCATAGCGCCCGAACCTGCGCTCCATTTTATCTAACCAGTTCTTCATTCAAAACCTCCTTCCACGTATGTTATTTTATCGTCTGCTTTTTACTTTGTCAATTCCATTCCACCTCTTTACTCTCTTTTCACATAATTTACATCTTTTGTTCACTTCCAGGCACTTTTTTCTACAATGCCATACATAACTTCTGTTTGTATTTTCGTTGGTTCTGTCGTATAATGTAAGATACTGTAGTTCTCTGCGAACTACATTTAATAGGTAATAACACAGACAAATTTTTTAATTGTAATAAGGAGTAGTTAAATCATGAATCAGACAGAATTACATACCCTGGGGATTGACATCGGTTCTACAACTGTTAAAATCGCAGTTCTGGACAGTAATAATGATGTTCTGTTTTCTGATTACGAGCGTCACTTCGCCAATATTCAGGAAACCCTTTCTGATCTGCTTGGTCGTGCTATCTACAAGCTCGGTCAGATCAAGGTATCTCCAATGATTACCGGATCAGGTGGTCTTACTCTGGCAAAGCATCTTGGCGTACCTTTTGTCCAGGAGGTTGTTGCCGTTTCCACCGCTCTTCAGGATTATGCACCACAGACCGATGTAGCGATCGAGCTGGGCGGCGAAGATGCCAAGATCATCTATTTTGAAAATGGAAATATTGAGCAGCGTATGAACGGAATCTGCGCCGGAGGTACCGGATCTTTCATCGACCAGATGGCGTCCCTTCTCCAGACAGATGCAACCGGTCTGAACGAATATGCCAAAAATTACAAAGCACTTTATACGATTGCAGCCCGCTGTGGCGTATTTGCCAAGACAGATATCCAGCCGCTGATCAATGACGGTGCTACCAAAGAAGACCTGTCTGCTTCTATTTTCCAGGCAGTCGTCAACCAGACCATCAGTGGTCTTGCCTGCGGAAAACCAATCCGCGGACATGTTGCTTTCCTCGGTGGACCGCTTCATTTCCTCTCTGAATTGAGAGAAGCGTTTATCCGTACTCTCAAGCTGGATGACGAACACATTATCGCACCAAAGTATTCCCATCTTTTTGCAGCCGTCGGCTCTGCGCTGAACTCTAAAAAGGATGTAGTCACCTCTCTTGGTGAGATGCAGAAAAAGCTGGATGCCCATATTGAAATGGACTTTGAAGTTGAGCGTATGCAGCCGCTCTTTTCCAGCGAAGCAGATTACAATGAATTTAAGAACCGCCATGCAAAGCATCAGGTGCCGGTTGGTGATCTTGCCAGCTACCGCGGTAATGCCTACCTTGGAATCGATGCCGGTTCTACCACCACGAAAGCCGCTCTGGTCGGAGAAGACGGTACTCTTTTGTACTCCTTCTACCATGGCAATGACGGTGATCCTCTTGGTACGACCATCGGTGCGATCAAGGATATTTACAGCCAGCTTCCGGAAGGCGTACAGATCGTTCACTCCTGCTCAACCGGTTACGGAGAAGCGCTCATTAAAGCCGCACTTCTTCTGGATGAAGGCGAAGTTGAAACCGTATCTCACTATTACGCCGCTTCTTTCTTCGAACCGGATGTAGACTGTATCCTCGATATCGGTGGTCAGGATATGAAGTGTATCAAGATCAAGAATCAGACTGTAGACAGCGTACAGCTCAACGAAGCATGTTCTTCCGGATGCGGTTCCTTTATCGAGACTTTTGCCAAATCCCTGAACTACACCGTAGAGGATTTTGCACATGAAGCACTTTTTGCGAAACATCCGATTGACCTCGGTACCCGTTGTACCGTATTTATGAACTCAAAGGTAAAACAGGCGCAAAAAGAAGGTGCTGAAGTATCCGATATTTCAGCCGGACTTGCTTATTCGGTTATCAAAAATGCTCTTTTCAAAGTTATCAAGGTATCCGATGCATCTGAGCTTGGTAAAAAAATTGTTGTACAGGGTGGTACATTCTACAATGATGCCGTACTCAGAAGCTTTGAGACCATCGCCGGATGTCAGGCAATCCGTCCGGATATTGCAGGAATCATGGGTGCTTTTGGGGCTGCACTGATTGCAAGAGAACGCTATGGTTTCAAAGAATGTAAAAATACAACCATGCTTTCCATTGATGAAATCAATGAACTTACCTATACAACCTCAATGGCAAAATGTAACGGCTGTACCAACAACTGTCGTCTGACCATCAACAAATTCAGTGGCGGACGTCGTTTTATTTCCGGAAACCGTTGTGAGCGCGGTCTTGGAAAAGAGAAAGCAAAGAGTGATGTGCCAAACCTTTTCGCTTATAAAAATGAACGTTATTTTGGTTACACGCCATTAGATCCATCCGAAGCAAAACGTGGAATGGTTGGTATTCCAAGAGTTCTCAACATGTATGAGAACTATCCGTTCTGGTTTACTTTCTTCACAAAACTGGGATATCATGTGTTACTCTCTCCTGCTTCTACACATAAGATTTATGAACTTGGTATTGAATCTATTCCGAGCGAATCCGAGTGTTATCCGGCAAAGCTGGCGCACGGACATGTACAGTGGCTGATCAACCAGGGTGCAGACTTTATCTTCTACCCTTGTATACCATACGAACGTGGTGAATTTGCCGATGCCGACAATCATTATAATTGCCCAATCGTCACCTCATACGCGGAGAACATCAAGAACAATATGGATCCAATCGTACACGGTGAAGTAGATTTCATGAATCCATTCCTCGCCCTCACAAGCGAAAAGACAATCACAGACGGACTGGTCCGTGAATTTACTTCTGCAAAGAATCTTCCAGCAGAAGAAATCAAAAATGCCGCTCATGCTGCATGGGAAGAACTTGCTGCATGCCGTCAGGACATCCGCAAAAAGGGTGAAGAAACACTCGCTTACATGGAAAAGACAGGAACCCGCGGCATTGTACTTGCCGGTCGTCCATACCATTACGATCCGGAGGTCAACCACGGTATCCCGGAGATGATCACCTCCTACGGACTTGCCGTTCTGACGGAAGATTCTATCTCCCATCTGAATCCGGTAGAACGTCCGCTGATTGTTATGGATCAGTGGATGTATCATTCCCGACTGTACGCAGCAGCCAATTTTGTAAAGACAAGAGATGATCTGGATCTGATCCAGCTGAACTCTTTCGGATGCGGTCTTGATGCCGTAACAACCGATGCTGTTGCAGATATTCTGACCGGTTCCGACAAGATTTATACCTCTCTTAAGATTGATGAGGTTAATAACCTGGGTGCTGCACGTATCCGTATCCGTTCTCTTCTCGCCGCCATCCGCGTCCGCGAGCAGAAGCATATGGAGCGCACCATTCGTCCGGCAAATATCGAAAAAATTCCTTTTACAAAGGAAATGAAGGAAACCTATACCATTTTGTGTCCACAGATGTCACCGATCCACTTTTCACTGATTGAGCCAGCCTTCCAGGAAGCAGGCTACAAACTGGAAGTACTGAAAAATGATAACAAGCATGCAGTTGACATGGGCCTTAAATATGTAAACAATGATGCCTGCTACCCGTCTCTGATGGTAGTTGGACAGATCATGGAGGCTATCCTTTCCGGCAAATATGACACCGACCACCTGGCTGTCATTATTTCGCAGACCGGTGGCGGATGCCGTGCTTCCAACTATATCGGATTTATCCGCCGTGCTCTTAAAAAAGCCGGTTACGGACATATCCCTGTTATTTCAATCAACTTAAGCGGGCTTGAAAGCAATCCTGGATTCAAGATCACCCTTCCACTTGTACTGAAAGGTGTGTATGGTCTGATATTTGGTGATCTCTTCATGCGCTGCCTGTACCGTGTCCGCCCATATGAAGCTGTTCCAGGCTCTGCCAATACCATGCATAAGAAATGGGAAAAGACAGTTATCGAATTTATCAAGAAAGGTTATCCAAGCAGACACGAGTTTAAGCGTCTCTGCCGCCAGATCGTAGAAGATTTTGATTCTCTTCCATTAAAAGATGTCAAAAAGCCACGTGTCGGAGTTGTCGGAGAAATCCTTGTTAAATTCCTTCCAGCTGCCAATAACTACCTGGTAGATCTTCTTGAACAGGAAGGTGCCGAAGCCGTGGTTCCGGATCTGACCGACTTCCTGCTCTACTGCTTCTACAATACAAACTTTAAAGCAGAACATCTCGGCATGAAGAAATCAACCGCCCGCATGGGTAATCTCGGAATCAAGGCTCTGGAATGGTTCCGCAAGCCTGCCGTTGATGCATTAAAAGCAAGTAAACGCTTTGATCCACCATCACATATTGAACACCTGGCTTCGATGGCAAAAGAAATTGTTTCTCTTGGAAACCAGACCGGTGAAGGATGGTTCCTTACCGGAGAAATGCTGGAGCTGATCCACAGCGGTGCACCAAACATTGTCTGCACACAGCCTTTCGCCTGTCTGCCAAACCACGTAGTCGGGAAAGGTGTTATTAAAGAACTGCGCCGCCGTCATCCGGAATCCAACATCGTTGCAATCGATTATGATCCGGGAGCAAGCGAAGTAAACCAGCTGAACCGCATCAAACTGATGCTTTCGACTGCGCAGAAGAAGATGTAAGACTTTTGGATATGTAAAAATAATAGGTTCTAATGGGACGACCAGAGGAATCCAAAATACTCCCCACGCATTCAGTTGCACTAACCATTCCGTTCAAGCCTCTTAGGGCGGGAATCGTGTTCAGCAAAGGCTTCCACGATTCCTGAGTCTTGAACTCCATAGTGCAAATTCATGTGTGGGGAGTATTTTGGATTCCTCTGGTCTGTATATTGGTAACTTTTTTTACATATGCAAAAGTTTTTTGGATGGTGAGAACTAGGATTTAGGGAATTGCAGTCGGAAGGGAAGATTAGTGTAATATCTTTCTTTACAGTTTTTTCTCTCCGAATTCAGCACCGTCATTTTTACCAGTACAGTTAAACGGTCGATTTTACAAAAGAAAGTCCTGCAATTCACTTTTGTGCAATGGAGATGAGACTCAGAAATCATGGAAGCCTTTGCTGAACATGATTTCCGCTCTAAGAGGCTCATCGGAATGGTTTGCACAATGGAATTGGAGGACTTTCTTTTGTAAAATCGACCACACAACCTTTATTTAAAAAAACAGCGGACTCCTTTTCGGGAAAATCCACTGTTTTTCACATATATTAAGCTTCTTCGACTTCTACTTTTTCGCCAAGAATTTTATCAATACTTACCAGTTTTACGCTGAGTACGAATACCTGTGCTGCAACTTCCAGTTCTTCTGGTGTCGGGAAGGACGGTGCAATTCGGATATTGCTGTCTTTTGGATCCTTTCCGTATGGGAAGGTTGCTCCCGCTTTTGTCAAGATCAGTCCGGCTTCTTTTGCTTTTGCTACGATTGCTTTTGCACATCCATCCAACGCATCGAAGGAAATGAAGTATCCTCCTCGCGGTGCCATCCAGGAACCAATCTCAAGTCCGCCAAGCTCACTTTCCAGTACACTTAATACGGTGTCAAATTTCGGTCTTAAGATATCTGCATGTTTCTTCATATGCTGAACCATTCCATGGATATCACCGAAGAAACGCGCATGTCTGAGCTGGTTTAATTTATCATGACCGATGGTCTGTACGGACATCATCTTGCGGATTTCCGCAAGGTTTTCATCGGATGCTGCAATTGCTGCAATACCAGAACCCGGGAAGCTGATCTTGGAAGTAGAACCGAATTTGTAAACCATGTTCGGATGTCCTTCTTTTTTACATTCCATCAAAATCTCGATCAGATAATCCTGTTTATCCTCATACAAATGATGGATTCCATATGCATTATCCCAGAAAATACGGAAATCTTCTGCCGCTGGATTTAATTTCGCAAAACGGTGTACGGTTTCATCAGAATAAGTGATTCCCTGTGGGTTAGAATATTTCGGTACACACCAGATACCTTTTACAGCCGGATCATTCTCCACATACTGCTCTACCAGATCCATATCCGGTCCATCCGACGTCATTGGAATATTGATCATCTCAATTCCAAAATGTTCGGTGATTGCAAAATGTCTGTCATATCCAGGTACCGGGCAAAGGAATTTTACCTTGTCAAGCTTTGCCCAAGGGGTGCTTCCCATGATACCATGTGTCATCGCTCTTGCAACAGTATCATACATTACGTTCAGGCTGGAGTTACCAAAGATGATAATATTGTCCTTCGGTACTTCCATCATATCAGAAAGAAGCTGTTTTGCTTCTTTGATTCCGTCGATCACTCCATAGTTACGGCAATCTACTCCTTCTTCGCAGACAAGATCTGATGTGCTCTTAAGTACATCCATCATCCCCATAGAAAGATCAAGCTGTGCTTTGGACGGTTTACCTCTGGACATATCCAGTTTCAGACCTTTTCCTTTAACATCTTCAAATTCTTTTTCCAGTCTGCTCTTTAATTCAAGCAGTTCTTCTCTACTCATATCTCTATATGCAGTCATCTTGAAAACCTCCCATAATCATCAACTAATCATTGTGTGTTTCCTGCCGTACTTTATACTTCCGAAATCTGCCATCTGCAGTTTCTTTCAGCTGTTTTGACAACATCAAAACTCACTACAAGTAGTAAGTATATAGGAAAAATGATTTTTCGTCAACTAATTCTTGCATATAAATATGACATATCGTGATTTTTGTTGATTTAAATGTGTTTTTTTGAATTTTTGTTTTTCATTTCATGCATTTTTCCATTTCGATGCTTTTCAAAAAGAGTAGATCAGATTTATATGCAGTATGTTTTGCTCTTCTGACAACAAAACACCCGGAACCATTTTCATGATTCCGGGCAAATATATTTACTATTTTACTAATAATGATTTTCCAGTCATATCTGCTGGCTGCTGCATTCCCATCAGCTCGATCAGCGTCGGAGCGATGTCTGCAAGGCATCCGCCTTCACGAAGCTTATATGCAGGATCTGCATTTACAAGAATGAACGGAACCGGGTTCGTTGTATGAGCGGTAAATGGTTCTCCTGTCTCTTCATCGATCAGCTGTTCTGCATTTCCGTGGTCAGCGCAGATAAACATCTGTCCACCAACTTCTTTCACTGCATCAACTGCTTTTCCTACACATTCATCAACAGCTTCAATTGCTTTGATCACTGCTGCTTCTACACCGGTATGACCAACCATATCCGGGTTAGCAAAGTTGATTACGATCACATCGTACTTATCAGCCTTGATTGCATCTACAAGCTTGTCACATACTTCATATGCGCTCATTTCCGGCTTCAAGTCGTAAGTTGCAACCTTTGGAGATTTGACAAGGATTCTGTCCTCGCCCTTGTTCGGTTCTTCTACTCCGCCGTTGAAGAAAAACGTAACATGTGCATATTTTTCTGTCTCAGCGATTCTTGCCTGTGTCATGTTGTTTGCTGCAAGGAATTCGCCAAAGGTATTGGTAATACCTTCTTTTACAAATGCAACGGTCTTGTTCGGGATTGTCTCATCATACTCTGTAAAACATACATAAGTTGTCTTGATACGTTCTCCTCTGTCAAATCCGTCAAAATCATCCGCACAGAATGTTCTGGTGATTTCTCTTGCTCGATCCGGGCGGAAATTAAAGAAGATCACAGAATCTCCGTCTTTTACAGTTGCAACCGGTGTACCGTTTTTTGTCACTACAAATGGTACTACGAATTCGTCAGTTACTTCTTTGTCGTAAGAAGCCTGGATTCCTTCTGTTGCTGATGCTGCTGTGTCACCTTCGCCGCGTGTAAGTGCTGCGTATGCTTTTTCTACACGGTCCCAACGGTTGTCACGGTCCATTGCATAGTAACGTCCGGAAACACTTGCAACTTCACCTACACCGATTTCTTTCATCTTTGCTTCTAACTGTTCAACATATTCTTTCCCAGATGCCGGAGGTGTATCACGTCCGTCAAGGAAGCAGTGAACATATACTTTGTCCAGCCCCTGTCTCTTTGCAAGTTCCAAAATTCCATAAATATGTGTAATGTGACTGTGTACACCACCATCAGATACCAGTCCCATCAGATGAAGAGCTGTACCGTTCTTCTTTGCATTTTCACAGGCTGCAAGAAGTGCCTTATTTTCAAAGAAATCGCCATCATCAATTGCTTTTGTGATCTTGGTGAGCTCCTGGTAAATGATACGTCCTGCGCCCATATTCATATGACCTACTTCCGAGTTACCCATCTGACCGTCCGGAAGTCCTACAGCAAGTCCGCTTGCATTTCCTTTTACAAACGGATATTCAGCCATTAATTTATCCATAACCGGTGTGTTTGCCTCTGCAATACCGTTGCCTTTCTTTTCATCTCTCAGACCGTAACCGTCTAAGATCATCAAAACTGTTGGTTTTTTACTCATCGTCTTACACTCCTTCATTTTGTCTTAAAGCGTTTGATTTCTCTTTCAGTTAAATATTGTACATGATTTTATATATGCTTGCAAGCACTTGTTAAAACTTTGACAGTCGAAAAACGCAGGCATTTCTGCCTGCGCCTTGGTATAATTGACTATTTCCAGTTTACAATCTTACCAAAATCCGGTTTTAAAGAAGCACCACCTACAAGTCCACCATCGATATCCGGCTGAGCGAATAATTCCGGTGCTGTAGCTGCATTTACAGATCCGCCGTACTGAATACGGATTGCTTCTGCTGTAGCTTCATCATAAACTTCAGCGATACATTCACGGATAGCTTTGCAAACCTCCTGAGCCTGCTCTGTTGTAGCTGTCTTACCGGTTCCGATTGCCCAGATTGGCTCATAAGCGATAACTGCTGTCTTAGCCTGATCTGCTGTTACATTCTGGAATCCAACTTTAACCTGCTGACGGATGAAGTCCATTGTCACACCCTGTTCACGCTGTTCAAGAGTTTCTCCACAGCACATGATCGGTGTAAGTCCGTGTTCAAATGCTTTCAGCATCTTTTTGTTCACAGTCTCGTTTGTCTCTGCGAAGTATTCTCTTCTTTCAGAGTGTCCGAGAACAACATATTTAACACCAGCATCTGTAAGCATGTTCGGAGAGATTTCTCCTGTGTATGCACCTTTTTCTTCAAAGTACATATTCTCTGCTCCAACCTGGATGTTGCTTCCTTTTGCAGCTTCTACAACCGGAATGATATCGATTGCCGGTACGCAGAATACCACGTCAGCCTCTTCTGTTACAACCAGAGATTTGAGTGTATTCACAAGCTCTACTGCCTCTGAAGGTGTCATATTCATTTTCCAGTTACCTGCAATAATTTTCTTTCTTGCCATTGCAATAATCTCCCTTATTTTATCTTAATTACAGACGCTGCTTATTTATCGTTAGCAGCTGCTACACCTGGCAGTTCCTTACCTTCAAGGAATTCAAGGGAAGCTCCGCCACCCGTAGAGATGTGAGTCATCTTGTCGCCGTATCCGAGCTGGTTAACTGCTGCTGCCGAATCACCACCACCGATGATTGTTACTGCATCTGTCTCAGCAAGTGCTTTTGCGACTTCTTCTGTTCCTTTTGCAAAGTTCGGCATCTCGAATGCACCCATAGGTCCGTTCCATACAACTGTCTTTGCATCTTTTACAGCGTCAGCATAGATCTTGATTGTCTCTGGTCCGATGTCAAGTCCTTCCCATCCTTCCGGAATTTCGCCAGCTTTAACAACTTTGATATTTGCATCATTTGAAAAATCATCTGCAATTACGTTGTCTACCGGAAGAAGGAGTTTTACGCCTTTGTCTTTAGCTTTCTGAATCATGTTCAGTGCATATTCACAGTAATCTTCTTCAAGAAGAGATTTTCCAACGGTTCCGCCCTGTGCTTTGCTGAATGTATAAGACATACCTCCACCAATGATCAGAGTGTCTACTTTATCGATCAGGTTTTCGATTACAGAAATCTTGCTTGAAACTTTAGCTCCACCAAGGATTGCAACGAACGGTCTTTCCGGATTGTTTACTGCATTTCCAAGGAAATCGATTTCTTTCTGCATAAGATATCCTACAACTGCTGTATCAACATATTTGGTAACACCAACGTTAGAGCAGTGTGCACGATGAGCTGTTCCGAATGCATCGTTTACGAATACATCACAAAGAGAAGCGAGTTCCTTAGAGAATTCATCTCCGTTCTTTGTTTCTTCTGCTCTGTAACGTGTATTTTCAAGAAGGATTACCTCTCCATCTTTCATAGCTTCAACTGCTGCTTTTGCATTTGGTCCTACTACTTCAGGATCTGCTGCGAATTTTACTTCCTGTCCGAGAAGTTCTGAAAGTCTTACTGCAACCGGTGCAAGAGAAAGCTCCGGTTTCGGTTCTCCCTTCGGTTTACCAAGATGTGAGCAGAGGATTACTTTTCCTCCGTCAGCGATCAGTTTCTTGATTGTAGGAAGTGCTGCAACAAGACGGTTCTCGTCTGTGATCTTTCCATCGATCAGCGGTACGTTAAAATCGCATCTTACAAGGACTTTTTTCCCTTTTACATTGATATCATCTACAGATTTTTTGTTAAGCATAATCCTGCCTCCTGTTTACATTTCGTTTAAATGGAATGTGCCGGGCACATTTCCGTGCTGAGCGCAGTTGCTTGCGACAATCTGCGTTTTCACACGAATACACATCTTGGGCACATAGTGCCTTTTATTTAGCAGGAAGCTCCATCAGAATTTCCTGTTAAATAAAAGAGCCCGGTCCATGTAGACCGGACCCTTGCTTGAGTCTAACTCTGGAATATTCCAGTAAGAATCAATTCAGCCTGTCCAAACAAACGTTACGGATTAAAGTAATGTTCCGAAGTGTTTGATTGTTCTTACCATCTGGCTTGTGTAAGAGTTTTCATTGTCATACCAAGAAACAACCTGTACTTCTGTTGTTCCGTTGTCAAGCGGAAGTACCATTGTCTGAGTAGAATCGAAGAGAGAACCAAATCTCATTCCTACGATATCGCTAGAAACGATCTGATCTTCGTTGTATCCGAATGATTCGTTAGAAGCTGCTTTCATAGCTGCGTTGATCTGTTCTACAGTAACTTCACCTTCAACTACTGCTGTAAGGATTGTTGTAGATCCTGTAGGGGTTGGTACACGCTGTGCAGATCCGATAAGTTTTCCGTTAAGCTCCGGAATAACAAGTCCGATTGCTTTAGCTGCTCCTGTGCTGTTAGGAACGATGTTTACTGCTGCTGCACGAGATCTTCTCAGATCACCTTTTCTCTGTGGTCCGTCAAGAGTCATCTGATCACCTGTGTAAGCATGGATTGTGCACATGATACCAGATTTGATCGGTACAAGATCATTAAGAGCCTTAGCCATTGGTGCAAGACAGTTTGTTGTACAAGAAGCTGCAGAAATGATTGCGTCATCTTTTGTAAGCTGTGTATGGTTTACATTGTAAACGATTGTAGGAAGGTCATTTCCTGCCGGTGCAGAAATGATAACGTGTTTAGCACCTGCATCGATATGTGCCTGAGCTTTTGCTTTAGATGTGTAGAATCCTGTACATTCAAGAACTACATCTACTCCGATTTCTCCCCATGGAAGTTCAGCTGCATTAGCTTTAGCGTAGATTTTGATTTCTTTTCCGTCTACTGTGATGGAGTCTTCTCCAGCAGATACTTTATCAGCTAATTCATATTTTCCCTGTGTTGAATCATATTTTAATAAGTGAGCCAGCATCTTAGGAGATGTAAGGTCGTTGATTGCTACGATCTCAAATCCCTCTGCTCCAAACATCTGTCTGAATGCAAGACGTCCAATACGTCCAAATCCATTGATTGCTACTTTTACTGCCATGATTTAGTCCTCCTAAAGATAAATTGTATTACTGTATATAACAGTTACATTTTTCTTGATAAATCTTATCATTGTTTAAGATTTATCAACTGTAATTTATTGTACTAAATTCAGAACAAAAATTCAATCCCCTTTTTTCACTTTATTTTTCTGAAAACCGGGGCCCTTTTTATGAATTCTGCATAATATTTAAAGCCACATGCTTCGAGAATATTGTCAACTATGTTAAAATCATACCCTACATGCTCTGGTTTATGTGCATCTGCGCCGACGGTGATGATCTCTCCCCCCAGCTTTTTGTATCTTTTTAACACATCCGGATGCGGGTGTGCAAAAGGAAGGCCATACTTCAGTCCTGCTGTATTGACTTCCAGTCCTTTTCCGTGTTCAATAAGATACCGCAGGATTTCATCTATTTCATCCGCAAATCTGCCGTAAGAATATTCCTGTTCCCGATGTTTTCCATAACGTACCACATAATCCAGATGTCCGAGCACATCAAAATCCGCTACAGCCCTGATATCGGCTATTGTCTCCCGAAGTGCCATCCGGTAGGCCTCTTCATCCGAAATCCCCTCAAAGAACTCAGGATAATAAGGATCCTTCCCACCAACCACATGCATGGATCCGATCACAAAATCATACGGATTTGCCGCGGTAAATGCTTTTGCTTTCTTCGCAAGGTGTGGCTGAAGTCCAAACTCCACACCGATCCGGATATCCAGCTTCTCTTTATACTTTTCCTTCAGTGCTCCAAGCTCTTTAAAATAGGTTTCCGGATCAAACACAAATTCAATATCATCACAAAAATAATCAATATCTTCATGATCCGTAAAACAGATTGCTTCCAGTCCTTTATCGATTGCTGCAAGAACCATATCTTCCGGTTTTGCCTCTGAATCTCCGGAAAAATAAGTGTGCATATGGCAGTCCGCTCTCATATTTTGCCCTCCTTGTCATTCTTCATGTGTAAATCCACCCGGCTTTCCCGCAAATCATTTGTTGGATTGCAGTACGGTCCCAATATGCCAAAAAACAGAACAATTCTGAGCTATCCCAGAATTGTTCCGCCTCCAAGTACATAATCTCCATCATACAGTACCAGTGCCTGCCCCGGTGTAACCGCTCTCTGCGGTGTCTCAAAGATGCACTCTATCTCATCTTCTCCCGTTTTGCGGACTGTGCACCAGTCCCCTTTATGGTTGTATCTGATTTTAGCAAATACGCGCATCTCACCTTCCAGATCCTCTACTGTCATAAAGTTCAGCTTATTTGCACGGACCCGCGTCGTCATCAGATCTTCATTCGTCCCTATCACAACTTCATTCGTATCCGGACGGATCTCAAGCACGAATGCCTGATACCCAAGAGAAAGTCCAAGTCCTTTTCTCTGTCCGATCGTATAGTGGATGATTCCTTTATGCCGTCCCAGGATCTTTCCATCCGGTGTTACAAAATTACCTTCCGGGATTTTCTGGTCACTTTCTTCTTCAATAAAAGATGCATAATCGTCATCGGATACAAAACAGATATCCTGACTGTCCGGTTTGTTCGCAATCTGCAATCCGATCTCTTTTGCGATCTCGCGGATCTGGTCTTTTTCGTATTCACCGACAGGCATCAGCGTTCTTCTCAGCTGATCCTGGGTAAGATTATAAAGCGCATAGGTCTGGTCTTTTGACCAGGTTGCCGAATGCCGGATCGCATAGCGTCCGTTCGGCAACTGTTCTACTCTCGCATAGTGACCTGTTGCAATATAGTCTGCTCCGATCTCCATGCTCCGTGTAAGAAGAGATTCCCATTTTACATAACGGTTACACGCAATGCACGGATTTGGTGTCCGGCCATGCAAATATTCATCCACAAAATAATCGATTACCTTCTCCTGAAAATCCTTCTTGAAATTCATCACATAATACGGAATGCCGATCTGTGCCGCAACTTTTCTGGCATCATCTACCGCGCTGAGTCCACAGCATCCGCCGTTTTCTTCCTGTATTTTCGATTCTTCGTCCTGCCAGATCTGCATCGTCACACCGATCACATCATATCCCTGTTCTTTTAGAAGATATGCCGCTACCGATGAGTCGACACCACCTGACATTCCGACTACCACTTTCTTTTTTGCCATTCTCTTTTCTCCTGCAGAAAATTCTAATACTCTTCCTCTTCTGCTTCTTCACCTTCACTGATATCGTTCTTCGGCTTCTGGAGTCCTTCGATCTTGATCCCGTGCTTCTCTGCATAATCCCACAGTGCTGCATGGATTGCCTCCTCTGCCAGTAAAGAACAGTGTACCTTAACCGGCGGCAGTCCGTCAAGTGCTTCCATAACGGCTTTGTTTGTTACCTGCATTGCTTCTGAAATATGTTTTCCCTTTACAAGTTCTGTCGCCATACTGCTTGTTGCAACAGCCGCGCCACATCCGAATGTCTTAAATTTTACATCATTAATAATTCCGTTATCATCAATATCAAGGTAGATTCTCATGATATCACCACATTTGGCGTTACCAACAGTACCCACTCCGCTTGCGTTCTCGATTTCTCCCATATTACGTGGATGCTGAAAATGATCCATTACTTTCTCTGTATACATTGTAAATTCCTCCTAAAGCTGTATTTTCTATCGTATTATTTATTCTGTTTTTTTGCAAAATCTTCATAAAGCGGTGACATTCCGCGTAAATCGCTTACAATTGTCTTAAGCTGATCTACTACATAATCAATGTCTTCTTTTGTGATCTCTTCATTCAGAGTCAGGCGCAGAGATCCATGCGCAATCTCGTGCGGCAGTCCGATTGCAAGAAGTACATGGGATGGATCAAGAGATCCGGATGTACATGCAGATCCACTGGATCCACAAATTCCTGCCATATCAAGACGGATCAGCATAGATTCGCCCTCAATGAAACGGAAGCAGAAGTTTGCGTTATTTGGCAGACGGTCTGTCGGATGTCCGTTCAGCTTGGTGTACGGGATTTCTTCCATCACACGTTTGATCAGATAATCTCTCATCTCGCGCTCTTTTGCTGTACGTTCTTCCATCGTAGCGATAGCACGTTTTGTTGCTGTACCGATTCCAACAATACCCGGAACATTTTCTGTCCCTGCACGACGTTTTCTTTCCTGTGCCCCACCATGAACAAAGGAACGGATCTTCACGCCTTTTCTGATATAGAGGAATCCGATTCCTTTTGGTCCGTTCAGCTTGTGTCCGCTGGCACTTAACATATCAATATGACATTCATCTACATTAATCGGGACCTGTCCGAAAGCCTGTACGGCGTCTGTGTGGAACAGGATACCATGTTTGTGGGCGATCTCACCGATCTCTTTGATCGGTTCAATTGTTCCGATCTCGTTGTTTGCATACATTACAGAGATCAGGATGGTATCCGGGCGGATTGCTGCTTCCACATCTGCCGGATTTACTTTTCCGTATTCATCCACAGCAAGATAAGTCACTTCAAACCCACGTTCTTCCAAATAAGCTGCTGTATGCAGGATCGCATGATGTTCGATCTTGGTTGTGATAATATGTCTTCCTTTATTCTGATAAGCCTCAGCGGTTGCTTTGAGTGCCCAGTTGTCAGACTCTGATCCGCCGGCTGTAAAATAAATTTCGTTGCTCTTTGCACCGAGTGCGTTTGCGATTCTTTCTCTCTGTTCTGCCACAACATCTTTGTTATGGGATGCGAAGCTGTAGATCGCAGAAGGATTGCCATACTGCTCTGTAAAATATGGCAGCATTGCTTCCAGAACTTCTGGTGCAGTTTTTGTTGTTGCTGCGTTATCCAAATAAATTAATTTACTCATCTTTTTGTCCTTCTTTCTTTACTTCTTTATTCATTTCCACAAGGGTATTTATCATAATACTGTCTACCGTCTGTGCCATGCTTTCATTGACTTTCTTCCAGACATATTTCGTGATACAGCTTCCCTGGATCTCGCAACTGTTTTCCGAATGAAGTGCTGCACAAGTCGCAGGTTCCAGGTCTCCTTCAAGTGCTCTGAGTACATCACCAACAGAAACTTCCGCCGCATCCTTTGCCAGCCGATATCCTCCTCCCGCTCCACGGATACTCTTGACGAGACCTGCCTTTTTCAGCTTCGCCATGAGCTGTTCCAGATATCGTTCCGATATCTCCTGCCTGGCTGATATACTGCTGATGGAAACCGGTTCTTCTGCGCCATAACACGCAAGATCGATAAAGGCGCGCAAACCATAACGACCCTTCGTTGAGATCTTCAATCCATCACCTTCTCTTTATTTTTTATATCCCACTGTTTTACTAGGATTTCTTGCAAATTGAGGATATCACCTCTGTTATGTTCTGTCAAGGCTCTTTCTTGCATATATTTTAAAACAAAAATGCCTTTGGAGCTGCTATGTCACAAAAACATTTTCTCCTGAAAGGAACTTTTATCCTTACTGTAGTCGGCATTCTCACCCGTGTAATGGGATTTTTTTACCGTATTTTTCTCAGCAGATCTTTCCCTGCAGAAGAAATCGGTCTGTATCAGCTGATTTTCCCTGTCTACACACTTGCTTATGCTGCAACTTCAGCAGGGATCGAGACGGCTCTGACGCGCCTGGTTGCCGCCTCTTCTGCAAAAAAGCAGTCTGCAAAAGCTTATTCTTACCTGAAAGCAGCACTGCTTTGTTCTCTTTTTCTTTCCATCTGCTGTCTTTTTCTGTTGCAGAAAAATGCTGTTTTCCTCACCACAGTCATACTTGGTGATCCCCGATGCGCCTCTCTCATCTTCCTGATAGCATATGCACTTCCATTTGCAGCTCTGCACAGTTGCAGCTGTGGTTACTTTCTGGGGCTCAAGCAGATCCGGCTTCCTGCCCTCTCCCAATTATTTGAACAGCTGGTCCGGATCTTTTTTGTTATCCTCCTCTATACAGCCGATGTTCATACCGCTTTTACACCATCTGTCGCAATTGCTGTCCTCGGAATTGTCGGTGGTGAAATTGCAGCCGCTTTTCTTTGCATCCATAAGCTCAGAACTGCCGGGCAACCTTTCTCCCCACACCGGGAGCCGGCTCTTTCTGCTGTTCCTCCCCTGCTTTTTTCTGCCCTTCCACTGACCGCAAGCAGAGTCCTTCTGAATCTTTTTCAGAGTCTGGAAGCAATTTCTATTCCTCTTGCCCTGCAAAAGTATGGAATGAGTATCTCCGCTTCTCTTAGCACCTACGGAATTCTGACCGGAATTGCCCTTCCTTGCATTTTATTTCCATCTGCCCTCACCAATTCCATCTCCACAATGCTCCTCCCCGAAGTTGCCAGTATGCCGGATGCTCAGAAAAAACATGCTCTTCCGCAGCTTTTACGGAAAGTTATTTTTTTCTGCCTGTTTCTTGGTTTTGCCTGCCTGCTATTTTTCTTTACCGCATCCGGCTTTATCAGCAGACGGATCTTTCATACACCAGAAGCCGGAAATTATATCTTAACACTAGCATTTATCTGTCCTTTTCTCTATAGTAACACCGCACTGATCAGTGTGTTAAATGGTCTGGATCTTGCCGGAAAAACTTTTCTGATCAATCTATTCACCCTGGCAGTACGAATCTGTAGTGTTCTGTTTCTGATTCCGCAGTTCGGGATTCTTGGCTATCTGTGGGCACTGCTTGCAAGCCAGCTTCTTACATTTGGCTGCTGCATGTTTCTCCTGATAAAACAAGGGCGATAAAAAACGGCAGAAAGTCCTCTTTACCGAATTGTTCAGTAAGAGGACTTTCTGTCATTTTCTATCACCTGACGCTAAAATGTGGCTGAACACATTCTTGCTATGTAAGAACCTTCACAAACCAGCGGACAATCCCAGGGTTTAAATATACCTCAGACAAAATTCCCGCCACGATCATCATAACAGTAAATCCTGTTTTTGTTCCATTCCATTCACTTTGCGGATAACGATAATAATACCGGATCAATAGAAGATATGCCGGTACATAAAAAATATATTGCGGGAAAATACCGGCAATACACAGCAGCATTCCGCAAAGGCCCATCCTTAAAACTGCCGCCACAGACAGTATCCCTGCTGCAAAGCCTGTCCAAAGGAGGATTCCGGCTGCTGTCAGTCTGCGAAACCCCAGATTTGCCACACAGACCGCTAACGCCAGAGGCATCACTCTCCATCTGAGCAGGTACCACAGGTAATCTTCATTTATGATTTTCACCTGTGTATACTGATTTAGAAAATATTCATGGAAAATTCCAGTCATCGTAACATAATTTTTCGCAATAAAATTAGCATATAAGATACCCATTCCAAAACCGATCAGATATAGCATGGGCAGCTGATATTTCTTCCGATAAAATTCCACATTCCGGCCTCCAATAATTTCACATAGTTCATTATATGACCGGAGTTGTCAATTATGCGTTCACTTTATCTGTTATACTTTGCATCATAGGCAAGGATAGCAGCTACAGTCTTGGAATCTTCAATCTTTCCTTCAAAGATCATCTGCTTTAATTCTTCAACCGTATGTGCCTCTACATTCACAAATTCATTCTCATCCAGATGCTGATGGGTACGGATCAGGTTTCGTGCAACATAAACTTCGATTTTTTCGTTGCAAAGTGCTACAGTTGTTCGAAGCGTGATCAGCCATTCCAGATCATCACTGTGATATCCGGTCTCTTCTTCCAATTCTCTTGCTGAACAGTCTCGTCCCGGTTCATCCGCTTGGTCCAGCCCTCCTGCCGGAAGCTCCAGTGTAAAGCGGTCCAGTGCATTCCGGTACTGTCTTACCATCAGGAGTCTGCCGTCATCCATCACAGGTATCACAGCAGCAGCCCCTTTGTGGTGGATATAGTCCCACACCTCATGATTTCCATTGGAAAACTCCATATAATCTTTGTATACATCAACAATTGTTCCCTGATATACCCTTTCTCTTTTTACACGTTTGATTTCTTTTTTCATCCGTTTTCCTCTTCCTTTTCACACAACTATGAGAAACACGCTCCGTGAGTTTCTCAAGTTATCGCGGCAGTCGCCAAGTCTCGTGCAAGCGCGGACTTTGGCTCGTTGCTCGCGTAAATTAAATACAGCCATCCAAAAGACCGAATCTTTTGGACGGCTGTCGTTTTCTGATTATCGTGTTATTTAGCATAATCTGTAACACGGGATTCCCGGATTACATTTACTTTAATCTGACCTGGATATTCCAATTCATATTCAATCTGTTTTGAAATATCTCTTGCCAGCAATACCATATCATCATCAGATACTTGTTCTGGAACTACCATTACGCGAATCTCTCTACCCGCCTGAATAGCAAATGACTTCTCAACCCCTTTAAACTGGTTGGTAATATCTTCTAACTGTTTTAATCTGTTTGTGTATGTCTCCAAGGTTTCTCTTCTTGCACCTGGTCTTGCAGCCGAAATCGCATCTGCTGCCTGAACAACGCCTGCAATCAGAGACTGTGGTTCTACATCACCATGATGTGCTTCTACCGCGTTGATAATAAGCGGCGACTCTTTGTATTTTCTACAAAGGTCTACACCAATCTGAACATGTGAACCTTCTACATCGTGATCAATCGATTTACCGATGTCATGTAAAAGACCTGCACGCTTTGCGATACGGACATCCAGCCCGATCTCGCCCGCAAGCAATCCGGATAGCTGAGCAACCTCGATTGAATGCTTCAGTGCATTCTGACCGTAGCTCGTTCTGAACTTCATACGTCCAAGAAGACGAATCAGTTCTGGATGGATGCCGTGTACACCAACTTCAAGTGCTGCTGCCTCTCCTTCTTCGCGCATCATAGTCTCTACTTCTTTCTGCGCTTTTTCAACCATCTCTTCGATTCTTGCAGGATGGATTCGTCCATCTACGATCAAACGCTCCAGTGCAATTCTTGCCACTTCTCTTCGGATTGGATCAAATCCGGAAAGAACAACTGCCTCCGGAGTATCATCAATAATAAGCTCTACTCCTGTCAGTGTCTCAAGAGTACGGATATTCCGTCCCTCTCGTCCGATAATTCTACCCTTCATCTCGTCACTTGGAAGCTGAACTACCGAGATCGTAGTTTCAGCCACATGATCTGCCGCACATCTCTGGATTGCGGTGACAACATACTCTTTCGCCTTCTTGTCAGCCTCTTCCTTTGCACGTGTTTCAAGCTCTTTCACCATCTTGGCAGTGTCATGTTTCACATCTTCTTCAACAGTTTTTAATAGATAATCCTTTGCCTGTTCGGAGGTAAGTCCTGAGATTCTTTCTAGTTCCTGTACTCTTTTCTGGCTGAGTTCTTCAACTTCAGCCTCCCGCTGCTTCATCGCTGTCTCTTTTGCAGTAAATGCAGTCTCTCTCTGCTCAATTGCCGCAGATCTCTTATCCAGAGATTCTTCTTTTGAAAGTACACGCTTTTCATAACGCTGAAGTTCAGCTCTGCGTTCCTTAGTCTCTTTTTCAAGTTCATTCTTTGTCTTGATGGACTCTTCCTTTACTTCCAAAAGTGCTTCCTTCTTCTTTGTCTCTGCTGTCTTCAAAGCATCATCAATAATTTCTCTTGCTTTTACATCAGCGTTCCCAATTTTGGAATTTGCATCGTTCTTCAACTTGGAAACAGTAACAAAATAAGTAACCGGCATTACTACTATAAGCGTAACAACTACAGCAATAATTATAGGTATCAGCACAGGAGCACCTCCTTATTTAGTTTTCATTGTACAAATACAACACTTAAATTCTATACTGTTTTCACAAATATGTCAAGCATTCCAATCGCAAACTTGTATTACTTGACGGATATCTTCGTAACGAAATCCTTTCCGCACCAAATATCCATATATTTTCTGCTTTTCTTTCGGATCTGTACAGGCAAAGTCCCAGTGTTTTTTGCGAAGAAGCTCCCGGATTGCTTCCTGATCGGAATGCTCTTCATACATCTCTTCCATGATCTCTTCTGCCCGGTTCATATCCACGCCCTTCTGTCTCAGAAGGGCATAAATCTCCCGTCTGCTCTTTTTATCTTTCCTGCTGTCTATAAAGTTCCGAATGTAGGCGTCATCATTGATATATCCAAATGATTTCACATAGGCAATCGCCGCTTCGGTGATCTCCGATGGATAGCCGCCCAGCTTTAATTTATCTCTGAGCTGGGATTCAGTTCTTGCCATGTCATTCAGCAGGTGCATCGCACGAAGCTTTGCCCGCTTCAAAAGGACTTCTTTGATCTTTGCATAAGTATCCTCTGTCAATTCACACTCTTCTTTCAGGTGAAAACGGGACAGTTCGCCTTTGTAAACCACAAAGGCGAACTGCTCATCAACAGATACCCGATACTTTGTCTTTGTAACTGGCTCGATTCGGGTAATTCTCATCATATGTTTTATTCTTCCTCATCCATCACTTCTTCAGCATCTGCCGGAGCAGCCTGTGCCGGTTCTTCTGCTTTCTGCCCTTCTGCACCGATTCCGTAATGCGCACGGACTTTTTCTTCAATCTCTTCCATAATCTCTGGATGTGTTGTCAGATAAGACTTTGCATTCTCACGTCCCTGACCGATCTTTTCTCCGTTGTATGCATACCATGCACCACTCTTATTGACCAGATCAATCTTCGTCGCAAGATCCAGGATATCTCCTTCTCTGGAAATTCCTTTTCCGAACATGATATCAAATTCTGCTTCCTTGAACGGAGGTGCAATTTTATTCTTCACGATCTTCACGCGGACATGGTTACCAACCATCTCTCCGCCCTGCTTCAGAGTCTCAGTTCTGCGGACATCCATACGGACAGATGAATAGAACTTCAGTGCCCGTCCACCCGTTGTTGTCTCCGGATTACCAAACATAACGCCAACCTTCTCACGCAGCTGGTTGATAAAGATTACAACACAGTTTGATTTACTGATAACCGGTGTCAGCTTTCTGAGTGCCTGTGACATCAGTCTTGCCTGCAGACCTACATGTGTATCACCCATATCACCCTCAATCTCCTGCTTCGGAACAAGTGCTGCAACAGAATCGACTACGATAATGTCAATCGCACCGGAACGTACCATTGTCTCAGTAATCTCCAATGCCTGATCTCCGCTGTCTGGCTGTGAAATATAAAGTTCATCAATATCTACACCGATATTCTTCGCATATACCGGATCCAGTGCATGCTCTGCATCGATAAATCCCGCAATGCCGCCTCTTTTCTGTACTTCTGCGATCATATGTAATGCAACTGTCGTCTTACCACTTGATTCAGGTCCATAAATTTCAATAATACGTCCTTTCGGAACGCCGCCAACACCAAGTGCCAGATCCAGACTCAAAGAACCGGTCGGAACCGTCTCAACATGCACCTGTGCCGCCGGATCACCCAGCTTCATAACTGCTCCCTTACCAAAATCTTTCTCAAGCTTTGCAATTGCTGCGTCTAATGCTTTCTTTTTATTCTCATCATTCATTGTATTATTCGCCATCATTAATCTCCTTATCCCAGATTCTTCGCCCACGCTCTCCATCGAACGAATGTTTGTTCTGGTTCTATATTAGTACATATGTTCTGGTTTGTCAACTACATTTTTAAATCAGATCCACACGTCTCACCTTCCCCGGAGAAGAAACCGAACCCCTCCCGAAAACCTTTCTCGCCCAGATCCTCAAAGCTTCTGACTCCCCCATCATACCACATCTCCCCCTTCCCCCACAACCAGAACACTTCTTCTCGGAAACCATTGCTGACATAATTTTCGCATTCGGAGGCTCATCGGAATGCCCTGCACAACTAAATCTGTCCGGTTTATTTTATTAAAAGCGCGTCCGTCTTCTATTTTCCCGCAGACCGCCCGTCCTGCAATCTAAAGCTCAAACACCTCAAGATCATCCGGTACAAACAACTTCCCGTGATAGTACTCCCGTCCTTCCCGCGTATAAAGCTCTTTCCTCTCCTTAAGATGCATCTCTTCCGTATGATACAAGATCAGATGCGGAATCTGAAGCTCCTCGGCAAGCTGACATGCTTCTTTCACAGTACTGTGGTGTTTTTCATAAGGCTTGAACTTATCTGCTTCTCCATACAGGCAGAACGCCTCATGGGTCAGCCAGTCGCTGCCTTTCACAAATTCATAATCTTTCTCATTGTACGGTTCGTCACCGCAGCAGGTAAACTTCACTCCGTTCGGAAGCAGCATCGTAAACCCGAACTGCTTTGCCTTCGTGGAAAAAATATCGAAAAAGGTGACCGGACAGCCAAGGATTTCCTTTGTCTCTCCGTGATGCACCGGCACAAAAAGAATCCGGTCATCAAAATATTTCGTCACCTTTTTCTGGATCGTAAGTTCTGCGATCATGCGGATTGATCTTGCCAGCTCTTCATGGCAGTAGATCCGGAGATTCCCCTCATATTTTCCCTGGCCGATCTTCTTCTGCCCGATCATCCGTATCAGCCATATCACGCCCAGAAGGTGATCGATATGTTCATGGGTAATAAAAATATCGTGAATGTCTTCCAGCTGGATCCCGGTGTCTTTTAACACCTTTAAAATACGGTTTCCGCCGCCGGTATCCACCAGAAAATGCCTGTTTCCATCCGAGAGGGCAAAACATGTATTATAGCATTCCGTTACTGTTGCATTTCCCGTTCCAAGTATTGTAAGCTTCATCCGTTTATTACTCCTGTCTCATTTCAACCACTTCACCTGCACATTTGTAAATACTTCCTCCCGGCACAAATCCTCTCACCGAAGAAAGTGGATAAATATTGGTATGCGGTCCTACTACACTTCCCGGGTTCAGAATGGTTCCACATCCAACTTCTACATGGTCACCCAGCATCGCGCCGAACTTTTTCATACCGGTCTCGATATTTCCTTCCGGCGTCTTTACAACCACCAGTTTTTTATCGGATTTCACATTAGATGTGATAGAACCTGCTCCCATATGTGACTTGTATCCAAGGATTGAATCCCCCACATAATTATAATGTGGAACCTGTACTTTATTGAAGAGGACCACATTTTTCAGCTCGGTAGAATTTCCGACAACTGCCCCTTCTCCTACGATCGCATTTCCGCGGATAAACGCACAGTGTCTTACCTCTGCGTCCTTTCCGATGATCGCCGGACCGCCGATAAATGCAGTCGGTGCAACCTTTGCGGATCTGGCAACCCACACATTTTCTCCACGTTTTTCATACTCTTCTTCCGGAAGAGACGCACCCAGTTCCAGGATAAAACTGCTGATTTTCGGAAGTACTTCCCACGGGTAGGTCACTCCTTCAAACAAATCCTTTGCGATCGTCTCTTCCAGCGTATACATTTCTTTAACCGTCATTTCTTTCATTCTTTCTTTCCTTTCGATGCTCTGCCTTTGGTTTCTTTTTTATAAAATGCTGCTGCCCTGTCATAGCAGCTTCTTAACTGATACTGGTTATTCAGTCCCAGTACTCCGTTGGTTCTGCTGACAATAAAATGATCCAGTTTTGTCATATATTCATCCGATGTAATTTCTCCCTCTGCCACATAGTTAAGCCCCTTTTCCCAGCTTGCCGTCAGCTCCGGATTCAGAAGTGAACGGATAGAATTCAACACCACATCATAGATCATTTCTCCAAGAAGCGTCGGTGTGATCACCTGCGTCTTTTTATTCAATGCCAGATATTTGATATTGAAGAGCTTTTTCAGGATCTCCGCCCTGGTCGCACTGGTTCCGATCCCGCTTCCTTTGATCTGCGCACGAAGTTCCTCATCCTCGATCAGCTGACCTGCATTTTCCATCGCAAGGATCATGGAACCGGAATTGTATCTCTTCGGCGGTGAAGTTTCTCCCTCTTTGATATCCAGTGATTTCACATCCAGGATATCACCTTTTTTTAACTTCTGGATGGATGCAAAAAATGCGGCATCCAGATCCACATTGTTATCACTTCCATCTCCTTCCGCGTCATTTCCATTTGCATTTTTCTTTGGTGCAGGGACCCCTGCCACCTTCAGATATCCTTCTTCCGCAAGTACACGGAAGTTGGAGAAAAACTGTTCTTTTCCGATCTGTGTTACCAACGCCACTTTCTGATAAACTGCCGGAGGATAGAAGATACTCAGAAACCTCCGGACGATCACATCATACACATGATGAGCTGTTGCAGATACCGAATTCAATGCTGAAAGTCCCTGTCCTGTCGGGATGATCGCATAATGATCCGTGATCTGCTTGTCATTGACATAACGCGTCTTTGCCAGGTTTTTATATGCTCCGTAATGCAGAATATCCTGCATATATGGTGCAGCCATCTGGTATTTACTCAGCCCGTTCAGGTTCTTTGTGATCTCCTTTGATACTGCCGTCGAAAGCACTCTGGCGTCTGTTCTCGGATAGGTGACAAGCTTCTTCTCGTAAAGCTCCTGCACAATGCGGAGCGTTTCATCCGGACTGATCTTGAACCGTTTGGAGCATTCGTTCTGAAGTTCTGCAAGGTTAAACAGAAGTGGCGGATTCTTTTTCTCTTTTTTCTTTTCGATGGATACAATCCGGCAGGTAAGAGGGGATGTTCCCTCTTTCAAAACAGCTATCAGCTTTTTGGCCTCCTCTTTCTCTTTAAATCCATTCTCTTTGTAGAGCTTTGGAGACTCAAAATAAGCCGAACCTTTCACTGCACGCCACTCACCGGTAAAAGTATGTCCGTCTACATTTACCGATTCGATCACACGATAGAACGGCGTTTTAACAAATTCACGGATCTCCCGTTCCCGCCTTACGACCATTCCAAGGACACAGGTCATCACACGTCCGACAGATACAACCGTGTATTTATTCCCAAGATAATTTGAAATGCTGTTTCCATATTTGAGTGTCAGAAGTCTGGAAAAGTTGATTCCCATCAGATAATCTTCCTTCGCACGGAGATAAGCCGAAGCTGACAGATTATCGTATTCTGACAGATCCTTCGCCTCACGGATTCCTCTGAGGATTTCTTCCTCCGTCTGGGAATCGATCCACACACGCCGGCGTTCTTTCCCTTTTACGCCTGCCATCTGTTCCACCAGACGGTAAATGTATTCTCCTTCTCTTCCCGAGTCGGTACAGACATAAATCCGGTCTACGTCCTTCCTGGTCAGTATTCCTTTTACGATCTCAAACTGCTTCTTTACTCCCGGTATCACCTCATAGAGAAATTCCTGCGGAATGAATGGCAGTGTCTGCAAAGACCATCTCTTATACTTTTCATCATATACTTCCGGATAACTCATCGTGACAAGATGACCAACACACCAGGTTACGATCGCCTCATCTGATTCCAGATATCCGTCTTTTCTTTTCAAATTCAAATGCAGTGCCTTGGCAAATTCCTGTGCCACACTCGGCTTTTCTGCAATATATACCGATTTACCCATATAATAATTTTGTACTCCTGTATTTTCACGCTATAGCAACTCTCACAGCGTTTAAAAAGTGAAGCTGATACCAGCTCCACTTTTTTATCATATCATATTCAGAACATAAAACAAATTATTTTCTTCGAAAAATCTTCCGGATTTTATCAACGAAGCTTTGTTTTGTCCGTCCTTCCGGATGTCTGACGGTGATTGCTTCACGCATAAAATATTCCTGGGAATTGACTTTTGAAGTTCCTTTTTCTTTCATGTAGTATTTGCCGTCACTCTTTAATTCTCGCGCTTTTACATTGTCCGCAAGCATGATCTTCAGCATATGTGTCAGCTGTTTCCTGATAGTTTCATCGTAAACCGGACATGCCACTTCCACGCGTTTTTCCGTATTACGCGTCATCATATCTGCGGAACCGATATAGATTTTCTGATCCGCTCCGGTTCCAAAAAGGAAAATACGCGGATGCTCAAGATAACGTCCGACAATACTGGTCACACGGAGATTCTCTGTGTACCCTTTGACTCCCGGAAGAATACAGCAGATCCCACGGACGATCAAATCCACCTTCACCCCTGCATTTGATGCCTCGGAAACCTTCTGGATAAAATCTACATCCGTCACAGAATTCATCTTCATGATGATCCGTCCGTTCGTTCCCTTTTTGATCTCCTCGTCCATCAGCGAAAGCACCTTTGGTTTCAGACTGGTCGGTGAAACAATAATGTGCTGATAGCTTCCATTGAGATTGCCAATGGACATATTCTTGAAGAAGACGGCTGCATCCTCTCCGATTCCCTTATCCGCTGTGATCAGCGACACATCCGTATACATCGTCGCTGTCTTTTCATTGTAGTTTCCGGTTCCCACCTGCGTAATGTATTCGATATTGTTACGGTTCCGGTAAGTGATCAGACAGATCTTGGAATGCACCTTATAACCTTCAAATCCGTAAATCACACGGCATCCTGCTTCTTCCAGACGTTCGGACCAGTCAATATTGTTCTGTTCATCGAATCTGGCTCTCAGCTCGATCAAAACCGTAACCTCTTTGCCGTTCTCGGCCGCCGCACATAAGTACTCTACCAGCCGTGCCTTCTTTGCCAGACGGTAGATTGTGATCCTGATCGTAAGAACGGTCGGATCATAAGCCGCTTCCTTGATCATACGCAGAAACGGATCCATACTCTCATACGGATAAGAAAGAAGTATATCTTTTTTCTTTACCTGCGGAATCACTTTTCCATCCGTCAGATAGCGGGACGGCTGCGGAGTAAACGGTTCGTCGATCAGAGAACGTTTCAGCGATGCCGGAACCTTATCCATAATCGAAAAAATATAATCCAGCTTCATCGGCATCTTGGTCCGGTAGATCTGTGCCGGTGTGATCTTAAATTTGTCACAGAAATACTTTTCCAGTTCCTTATCCAGCGGCTCCGCTGTCTCCATGCGGACCACTGCCATTCTGCGGCGCTTGTGAAGGGTTTCCTGCATCAGCAGGCGGAAATCATCATTGATCTCCAGTGCCTCATCGTCCGGCGACACATCTGCATTCCTTGTCACACAGATATAATTCTTGTTCGATACCTCGTATTTGTCGAACACCACATCCAGATATTCCATGATCACCTTTTCCATACGGATATAACGGATATCATGGCCCGGAAGATATAAAATATCTGACACAAACTGTGGAACCGGTACGATTCCAATCATGGAAGTTCCATTCTGCTTCAGACTTGCGATCACATACAGTTCCTTATTGAGCAGATGTGGGAATGGATGATTGGCATCCACGATCTGTGGAGACAGGATCGGTAGGATCTGGTCTTTGAAGTACTTTTTCACATACTTCTTTTCCTGCTGCTCCAGCTCTTTTATCGATAGTCCACAGACACCGTATGGATTCAGCAGCTTCTTGATCTCCGAGTAAGTCTTGTCCCGCTCTTTATACAATGGTGCTACAGCCGCAAAGATAGCATCCAGCTGCTCTTTCGGATTCATCCCCGAACGGCTGTCGATCGTGCTGTTATCCGTAAGCGACATATCATACAGGCTTCCTACGCGGATCATAAAAAATTCATCCAGGTTGCTTGTAAAAATGGATACAAACTTCATTCTTTCAAGAAGGGGTACTGAAGAATCCTTTGCTTCCTCCAGTACCCTCTGATTGAACTTCAGCCAGGACAGTTCTCTGTTCTGTGTATAGTTCTGCATTTCTTTTTTCATATTAGCCCACCTTCACTCTTCCTTTACACTGGTATAATTTCATTCTACCACTGAATCAGAAGAAAGAAAAGTTAACTTCTTTTAAACTTTCCTGCAAAAGCTATTTCTTTGTGATAAAGCCTTTTGCAGTCAGTGTCTCAGCACAGAGAACAGCTCCTCCTGCCGCACCGCGGACTGTATTGTGGGAAAGTCCGATAAATTTATAATCGTAAAGGGAATCTTCTCTGAGTCGTCCGATAGAAATTCCCATTCCGTTCTCATAATCTACATCCAGTTTCACCTGCGGACGGTTGTCTTCTGTCATATAGCGGATGAACTGCTTCGGTGCACTCGGAAGCTCTGCTTCCTGCGGGAAGCCTTTGAAACTTTCCAGTTTTTCGATCAGCTGCTCTTTGGTTGGTTTCTTTTCAAAATTGATAAATACGGCAGCGGTATGTCCGTTAAGAACCGGTACACGTACACACTGGCATGTGATCTTCGGAGAATCTGCTTTTACGATCTGTCCATTTTCAACTCTGCCGAGAACACGAAGCGGTTCCTGCTCGCTCTTTTCTTCTTCTCCACCAATGAATGGAATGATATTTTCTACCATTTCCGGCCAGTCTTTAAAGGTCTTTCCTGCACCTGAAATTGCCTGGTAGGTTGTAACAACCAGTTCTTTCGGCCCGAATTCTTTCCATGCTGCAAGGCAAGGCGCATAGCTCTGGATCGAACAGTTTGGTTTTACTGCGATAAATCCTCTTGTAGTTCCAAGACGCTTTTTCTGGTCTTCGATGACTGCAAAATGTTCCGGGTTTACTTCCGGGATTACCATCGGTACATCCGGTGTCCATCTGTGGGCACTATTATTAGATACAACCGGTGTCTCTGTCTTTGCGTATGCTTCCTCGATCGCACGAATCTCATCTTTTGACATATCAACTGCACTGAATACAAAGTCAACTGTCTTTGCAACTTCTTCTACTTCGTTGACATTATGTACAACGATCTTCTTGACTGCTTCCGGCATCGGAGTGTCCATTTTCCAGCGGTCTCCGACTGCTTCTTCATATGTCTTTCCTGCGGAACGCGGGCTTGCAGCAAGTGTTACTACCTCAAACCACGGATGATTTTCCAGCAGAGCGATAAATCTCTGTCCTACCATTCCTGTTGCACCAAGAATACCTACTCTTAATTTCTGATCCATTTTTATGTCCTCATTTCCTGTTTTGTCTTTTTAATGCGCACATTTGTACGCGCGATTTGTATATCATAACGCATTTTCCGACATTTTTCAACCCTGACAATTGAAAAACTATGTCTACTTATTAACGCTCATGTTACTGTTTCCAGCACCTGTGACCAGCAATGCTCATTTTCCTTATAACGATTAGCACTCTTCCAGATACGCTTCGTGAAGCGCGATCACCCTTTTCATAGCTTCCGGTCCAGGTGCACCGATCGTATTTCTCTTATTGACACAGGTCTCCATGCTGATCGCATCATAAATATCTTCTTCAAATACCGGAGAGATCTCCTTATATTCTTCCAGTGACATATCATCTAACGCAATCTTCTTATCGATGCAATAAAGTACCAGCTTTCCTACGATTCCATGTGCATCACGGAACGGTACCCCGTGATTTACCAGATAGTCAGCTGCATCTGTTGCATTGGTAAATCCGTGTCTGCAGCTTTCCAGCATACGTTCTTTGTTGAACTTCATGGTTGCAAGCATTCCGGTAAATAAAGCCAGGCATCCTTTCACGGTATCGATGGCATCAAATACCAGCTCTTTGTCCTCCTGCATA
Source organism: Coprococcus sp. RTP21204st1_G4_RTP21204_210225 (assembly GCF_040915385.1). Taxonomy (NCBI): domain Bacteria; kingdom Bacillati; phylum Bacillota; class Clostridia; order Lachnospirales; family Lachnospiraceae; genus Coprococcus; species Coprococcus sp. RTP21204st1_G4_RTP21204_210225. Next base: position 52,542 of record NZ_JBCPDP010000019.1, read on the forward strand.
TCTTTATTGTAAGCAAGCGGAATTCCTTTCATTGTAGTCAGGATCGAAGTCAGTGCACCGTATACACGTCCTGTCTTTCCACGAACAAGTTCCGCAATATCCGGATTCTTCTTCTGTGGCATGATACTGCTTCCGGTGCTGTAGCTGTCATCGATATCGACAAACTGGTATTCATTGGAATTCCAGATGATCACTTCTTCTGAGAAGCGGCTTAAATGCATCATAATCGTAGATAGAGCACTCATCAGCTCGATCAGATAATCACGGTCCGATACCGAATCCATACTGTTCAGTGTCGGTCCGTCAAATCCGAGAAGCTCTGCGGTGTATGCTCTGTCCAGATCATAAGTGGTTCCTGCAAGTGCTCCGGATCCAAGCGGACAGGTATTCATTCTTTTGTAAATATCTTTCAGACGCATATGGTCTCTTTTGAACATTTCAAAATAAGCACCCATATGGTGTGCCAGTGTGATCGGCTGCGCTTTCTGCAGATGGGTAAATCCAGGCATGATCGTCTCGGTGTTGTCCTTCATGATCGCAAGAAGTTCGCGGAGCATATCCACAATCAGTCCCTGCAGTGCGGTGATCTCACTTCTTGTATAAAGCTTCATATCCAGTGCAACCTGGTCATTACGGCTTCTTCCGGTATGCAGCTTCTTTCCTGCATCCCCGATCCGGTCGATCAGATTTGCCTCTACAAAACTGTGGATATCTTCGTATTCCTCTGTAATCTCAAGCTTTCCGCTCTCTACATCCCTGCGGATGCTTTCCAGTCCGTCCAGAATCTGCTGCTTCTCATCGTCTGTCAGGATCCCCTGCTTTGCAAGCATCATAACATGCGCCTTGCTGCCCTGGATATCCTGCTCATAAAATCGTTTATCAAATGAAATGGACGCATTGAAATTATAAACCAGTTTGTCGGTTTCTTTCGTAAAACGTCCTCCCCATAACTGTGCCATAGCTTTCCCTCTTTTCTTCAACGTAATTCTGTGCTTTAGTGTACCATAGAATGTCGGATTCTGTAAAGTTCCCCTCTTAACTTTTCACAGAACTTTCCTCTTCCTCCCGAAGTTTCTTTTCCCGTTCTCTCTGATTTTTGGAATAAATACAGCCACAATAGTTCTGGCGGTAAAGTCCGTAAATCTTTGACAGCTCGGTTGAACGCTTATATCCATTTCTCTTTTTAAAATCCGAAACCAGATAAGCCACTCCATATTTCCCGGCAAGCCGCTCACCAATCTCATTCAGCTTCTGTGCATTTTTCAGCGGACTGATGGAAAGGGTTGTGGTGAAATAATCATATCTGCCTTCTTTTGCAAATCTCGCAGCTTCCCGGAGTCTGAGCTCATAACACCTGAAGCACCGCTCTCCACCTTCCGGAATCATCTCCAGTCCCTTCGCCATCTCGTAAAATTTTTCACTGTCATAATTTCCCGCCTGAAAATGGATCGTATGTTTCGCCGGAAGCTCACGGATCAGCTTCTTCTGTTCGTGGATCCGTTTTTCAAATTCGGATTCCGGAAAAATATTCGGATTGTAATAAAAAACCGTAATCTCAAAATATTCCGACAGATATTCCAGCACATAACTGCTGCATGGTGCACAACAGCTGTGAAGGAACAGACGTGGAACCTTCTTTTCCGATACGATCTGTTCTATCTTTTTATCCAGTTCTTTCTGGTAATTCTTTTTCTGCATCTGTTCATCTCTCCTCATATTGCAGATTTGTTTCTTATTATAGTGCAGCTGTTCTCTTCGCACAATATCTTTTCTGCTCTGTTTTTCTTTTTCCGCTCCATTCCAGCCAGATGCACACACGCTTTTTTTTATTTCTCATAAACTGTAAGTAAAAGACTTATGATCGTTTCTGTATCTGGAGGATTATCATGCAATATGCACTGGAACTGAAAAACGTTCATTATGCTTACCATACACTGGAAGGAGAAACCTACGCCCTGAAAGACATCACCTTTTCGGTCCGCGAAGGGGAATTTATTGCTCTGGTCGGTCCCTCCGGGTGTGGAAAATCTACACTGCTCCACCTGATTGCGGGTCTTCTCACCCCGGAAAAAGGTCTCATCAAAATAAACGGCAGCTATCATCCGGACAACACTTCCGGCATCGGATATATGCTGCAAAAGGATGAACTTCTTGAGTGGCGTACCATCTATCAGAACGTTCTTCTCGGTCTCGAGATCCAGCATGCACTGACTGCCCGTTCCCGCGCACTGGCAAGAGCCTTTCTTACACAATACGGCCTGAATGCCTTTGCAAATGCAAAACCATCCGAACTTTCCGGAGGAATGCGCCAGAGAGCCGCGCTGATCCGCACGCTGGTCCTGAAGCCGGATATCATGCTTTTGGATGAACCCTTTTCTGCCTTGGATTATCAGACCCGGTTAAATGTCAGTGATGATATCGGGCAGATTATCAAAAAAGAGAAAAAAACAGCGATCCTTGTCACCCATGACCTTGCCGAAGCGATCAGTCTTGCTGACCGGATCCTTGTTCTCACAAGCCGTCCGGCAACCATTGGGCAGACGGTCAATGTTTCCTTTTCTGATCCGGGACTTTCCCCGCTTGCCCGCCGCAATGCCCCGGAATTTAAGACTTATTTCAATCTGATCTGGAAGGAGCTGAACCCGGATGAATGAACTTTCAAAAAACCAGCTGCATTACCTGAATATGCACCGCAGACATAAACGGATCATTGCTGTTTCCAGAGTCTCCATCTTGCTGACATTCCTCTTTCTCTGGGAATTTTCGGCAAATACAGGACTGATCGACTCTTTCATTTTCAGCAGTCCTTCCCGGATTGCCCTGTGTTTTCTGGAAATGACCGGTGACGGCAGTATTTTCCGTCATATCGGAGTGACTCTTTACGAAACCCTGGTCAGTTTTATCCTGGTAATCTTCTTCAGCCTTTTTGTCACCGTCCTTCTCTGGCTCTTTCGGAAGCTTTCGGAAATCCTGGAGCCTTATCTGGTCGTCCTGAACAGTCTGCCAAAATCTGCGCTTGCTCCGCTTCTCATTGTCTGGCTCGGCGCAAACCGCACAACAATTATCATTGCCGGAATGTCTGTTGCAATCTTCGGGAGCATACTGAACCTCTATTCCGAATTTTCCGAAGTAGACCCAGATAAAATCATGCTCATCTACACTCTTCACGGAAACCGGCTCCATGCCCTCTCCAAGGTAGTGATCCCAAGCTGCATTCCGGCGATCATCAGCACCATGAAGGTCAATATCGGGCTCTGTCTGGTGGGCGTGATCATCGGAGAATTTATCGGCGGCAGGGAAGGACTTGGCTATATGATCATCTACGGCAGTCAGGTCTTCAAGCTCGACTGGCTGCTGATGAGCATCTGCATCCTCTGCGTGATCGCCATGCTGCTCTATGCTCTGATCGGACTGATCGAGAAGTGGTATCTTTGCCGGTGTAAGATTTCCTGATATTTATCAGAAACTTCACAGGGAAAGTCTCTTCTTTCTCCCTCGCTTTTCAAAAAGGAACCATACTTTTCAGATCATTTCTGGTATGCTCCCCGTCAAGAGGACAATAAAAAATAATAAATTTTTGTATCGTCAGCCATGCTATGGCTGGCGATATT
>NZ_JBCPDP010000020.1:0-49483 GCF_040915385.1 Coprococcus sp. RTP21204st1_G4_RTP21204_210225
AGAATCGCTTGGCAATTCTGTTCCTGTTTACTGTTCTGGTTTGACATCTTTCGATGTCCGTTCTTGAAAAATCTCTTTAAAGAATTTTCAGGGTTTGTTGTCTATTGTTCAGTTATCAATGTTCTTTTTTGTTGTTGCCGTTTCATGTGACAGCTTTTATATTATATCAAAGCGTTTCGTGTTTGTCAACAACTTTTTTAAATTATTTTTTGTCGCTTTTTATTTTTATCAGCGACAACCTCTATATAATATCATGTGTATTTTGTTTTGTCAACACATTTTTTGAGGTTTTTATTTTTATTTTCAAAGGCTACCTTACATTCCTTATTATAAATAAAAATCCATCACTTTTCCGTGACGGATTTTTATAATACCATTATCAGTTTCTATTGTCAAGCCTTTTATCTCAACATTGTTGCAATTTTCATAATTATATTATTATCATATAAAAAACTAAGGATCTGATCTTCTCTGATCATTCCCATTGCCTGCTTTCCTATCGTTGTTGTATACAGAAGCGTAATTACGATAAACAGGATCCCTACTATAATAAATGAAATCGTCGACCCTACCAGAACTCCTGCCAGCCTGTTCAGAATTCCCAGAACCGGAAGTGCTGTCACAAAATCAAGCGCAAACACAACCGCTCTTATCACAATGGTTGCAAACAGGAATGTTACCAGAAACGCGACAATCTCGATAACCAGCTTTGCAAAATATTTGCTTACATATTCCGCAAATGTCGTTACCCCAAGCTTCTGATAAACTTCACTGTTATTATTTTCCAGAAGAAGATTCTTAAATACATCCGGAAGATCTGCCCCCTCGATTGCCACTATCTGCATTTGCTTTGGAACCTCAGCCTCCATGATCGACTGCTCTGCCTCTTCCGTTGACACATGTCCATCGAAGATATCTGGTGAAATTCCATACTGCTGCAGCATCTCATCTGACACATTACCATTTACAATATCTTCCACGGTAATTCCTGCTGCTTCCAATGTCTGCTCAGATACACCTGCCGCCGAGAGGATTCCCCGTACCTGCTCTTCCGTAAATCCCGAATTTGTATCCGCTTCTCCCGTGAAGGCTTTTGTCATCGTTTTTATACACTGCTGTTCTACCATCTCATCAATCGGTGTAAGCGAATAAATTGCCTTGCTGACATACGGCGTTGCAAAATACACAACCGCCAGTGTAAGGATCGTCGCCCCAAGCGATACAGCAATCCTGACAGCACCTTTGGCAAATCCTACAATGGCTCCTATTGCTATAATGCCCCCGACAATTACCAATAAAATATTTACTTCCATACTCTACTCCTATTTTACAAGCCGTACCTCTGCAAGTCCGTCTGCATTCATCACCAGGTACTTATTGATTCCGAAAACCGGAATTACTTCTTTTATCTCATATTCTGTCGTTCCTTCAAATTGCTTCACACCAAGTTTGGAATAAATCAGGCAAGAAGTCCCATCATACATGATAACATTTCCATCTGCAATCTTTACATTTCCATATTCCCCGGTAAATGTTTTAGATAATTTCTGATTTCCTTCCATATCATACAGGCGAAGCTCATATTCTCCGCTTTCTTCTTTCAGTATGAACCCAAGATATTCATCGTCATGGAAAAAGCTTTTAATCTGCTTATCCAGCTTTACTGTTTTAGAAAGCTTCGGCTTGTCCGTTTCCTTATAGATCATAAACGACTGATCTCCGACCAGAACAGACTTCTTCTCATCTATAAAAAACGAAGTCGGAACAATTGTGTTTTTGTAAACATCATCAGCAACCTGATATTCTTTGTTTGCTTCTTCTGTATTATCAAAATTCAGGTATCCGACTCTTGTTGCCTCGACACCATCCGCTACACACAAATATGAAATCTGAAGTCTCGTTCCGTTCGGCGAAAGTGCGATTCCAATCGGGTATCCGGTTCCGGTAAGTGAAGCTCTGTGCTCTACCAGTACATTTCCTGTCGCATCATAGCACACAACCATTGGTGAATTTTCGTTATTTAAAATCGTACTGACAATTCCATTTTCCGCAACAGCTATCTTCTCGATCGGATAATTCGTATGGATTTCTCCCTTCGCGCCTTTTTCATCCATAACATAAATATCATTTCCACCGCGCTCTGCGACCGCCATCGCTTTTCCCGACACATTGATAACCGGATCCTTAATCTGATAAGACTGGTTCCACTGCTCTACACCTTTTTTATTGATATACGCAATTCCATCCCGTCCGTATTTGAGCATTCCGTCTGCATATTGCAAATATTTCAGATCACTTGATTCTGTCTCTTTATTTTTATAGCTTTGCAAAGTCCGTAGGCTTGTATATGTCTGCAATTTCACAAGCAGATAGCTGCTGATCAGTGCAAACACAAACGCCAAAATCGTTGCCGCCGTCTTTATTCTCTTTTTTACTTTGTACGCCTTTATCTTCTCTTCCAGGTTTTCTTCCGGATCACGTACCTTTACTATCACATCCATAACCTGTCCTTTTCCTGTCGTTAGTTTGTTGTTAGTATACCACAGTTTTTATTCATATGTACAGAAAACTACGGCAGAATCAATTTCTGTCCGATAAAAATCAGGTTTCCGTCCGACAATCCGTTCATTCTGCAGATCGCATCTACATGTCCACTGTCCCCGTATACTTTCTTGCTGATTTTGGCTAGCGTATCGCCTTTTTCTACAATATAAATATCTTCACTCATTTCCTGCATTGTGCTCATCGAAGAATCATCGACCTTTTCTTCCTCTGTCGAAGCAGAATCAGAGCCCTCTCCCTGCTGTGGCATCGGATCCTGCTGTTCCTCTGTCTGCGGATCATTCGTCTGCTCTGACTGAACGGTATTCTCATTTTGTTGCTCATTTGCTTCTTTTACTGTGCCACTGGTTTTCTGCGTTTTTTCCTCGCCCTGCTTCATGATCGAATTACGTATAAATTCCAGGGATGACTGGACACTTTTCATTTTCCCATAATTGTTCAGGGTTGTCACGCCCATAATCAGAACCACAATTACCAGAAACACGCTCGCCACGTATGTCAGCCTGGAAGTTTTCTTCTGCTCCTGCGCCTCAAATCTTTCTTTTACAAGGTTGCGAAAATCTTTTGCAGCCTTATCTTCCACAACTTCGCTGGGTGTCACGCCAATCTTTTTCCGTGCCGTAATCATATAACTCTGCATTGCAGCATTTTTTTCATAATAAACATAATGCCCGCCAATCTGCATCAGCTCTTTATATTTGTAACAATAATACTGTTCTTCCACCTCTGCATTATCTTTTAATATAAAAATAGTATTTCTTTCGGAAAAATATTTTTCATGGGTATTGAATATCTTCGTATCTATCACCATTCGCGCGCCCGGTCTGCAGAGCATCCAACCAATCATCGTACCCTCTTCAAAATATTCCTTTTTCTCCTGCTCTGCTTTTTCAAAATTCTCCTGTGAAATGATTTCATTTTCATCATCGGAAAATTCCATGCAGATCGCGCCAAAAATATAGAGACACTCCTGACCTTCTGTTACTTCTTTTTTACCGACCAGAAATGCACCTGCCTGTTCCTTATCTGCTTTATCACAAATCTGATTCAGAAATGTATCTACATAATCTTCCACGTAAATCTTCGGAGTATCACTCACATTTCCTATCTGACGTACATTTTTTGGAAATTTGTTTTCCATAATACTCTCACCTCATTCTGCATATTTTGTAGTTTAGGCTATCGTATCATATGGAAAGCACACTTTTTATCGCTTTGTGTCTACTAAATAGGAAAATCGTTCGACAATCCTGTCCATTCCCCGTTTTTTCTTTACCGGATCGCTCTCCTTCCGCTGTGCAGTCTCAAAACTGCCGCAATACTTGTCAGCAAGTGTCGTAATCCATCCTTCTTTTGTCCGCGGCACAGAAAAAAGTGTGACCGGCCACATATGGTTGATGATAATATCCCGTTCGATGCTATTCAGATCAAAAAATTTCTCTGCGTTCATGAGCGCTCTTTTCGGATGCGTCATCCCATGAAAATGATCCCCTGTCCGCTTTGCATGGGTATGCCAGTCGTACAAAAACAAATCATGCAGCATTCCCGCACGCGCTGCTGACCTTGCATCCAGTCCAAGTGCCTTACACCAGATATAATTATAGTAAGAAACATGAAGACAGTGCTGATAACAGTTTGTCACTCCATGATGCGGATAAAGCTTCATTCTCAGCACTACCGGATGGATTGCAATATCTTTGATGCATTCATAAAACTGTTCAAATTCTTCATCCTGCTCCTCCGGTGTTTTATTTTTCTTTTTTAATTTATCATTTAATTCAGTTATCGTTTTCTGTAATTTTTCCATTCTGGTTACCCTCTTTTTTCTGCCGTGTTCCTTTTCCCGGCATACTTTAAGTATACCAAAATTTCTTTTGTTCCACCTCATTCTTTTCTAAAGAATTCCTTATGATTTTGTGATGTTTCTGTGATTCATATTGTTTCTTTCAAATTCCTGGTATAAAATAGGGCGGAACAAAAATGAGGAGGCTGATTGTAACATGAAACAGATTTATGAAGACCTGTCAGACGATACTGACTTTGATATCATTGATCTGGATGACGTACCGGATCGGGATACCGTAAAAAGGCGTAAAAAGAAATCTCAAAGAGATGTAAATAAAACTAACAAAAGTGAGGAAGTAAAAAAGAAGGAACACTCTTCCACCGAAGATCCTTCAGAGGATTCACGAAAGGAGCGGTCTAAAAAAGCCCGGAAACGTACTTCCGGAAACTCTGGAAACGGCAGTTCAAAAGCTTCGGGGAAAAAACGTTCCACTCCATCCGCTTCGATCATCACCACTCCGGTGAAAAAGACCGTGCAGACAGGCGCAAAAATAACCGGCAAACTTCTGCAGACCGGAGCCCGTGGCGTAACGCTTCTGATGATCGCCGTAATTGCATTTAATATTTTCAAGAATTTCTGGAGCTGTTATCCGGTATATGGTTCACTTGCCACAGCGGTAAATGCCAAGAATTATACGCTCGGTGCCTTCCTTGGCGTCGCAGCATTTCTGCTGATTATGGAGATTATTTTCTTCCTGTGGGCGCTGACCGGACCATGTGCTTATGGAGACAGGGGAACAAAGCGTGTCGATACCGGACGGGGGCTTTTCTCTTTCCTGTTCATCGGTATAACTGTAATTGCTGCCGGAATGTTCTGGAATCTGATTCCTTCTTCTCCATCACCACTGACCGGTCTTGCCGGCGGTCTGCAGCTGTATGGAAGTCTGAAAGGAATCCTTCTTCCATTATGCGGAATTGGACTTGTAAGCTGTATTATACGGAAAATATTTTCCTAGAACGGGAAATATGCCACTCTCAAAATATAACTGGTTATAGTGCCACTGGTCTGGTGCTGTATCCTTCTCACTCCCACAGCGGATCAATAACTTTCATCCATAACAAAAATGCCAGTCCCGATTCACACCGGTTCTGGCATTTTTATTATAGATTCTCAGAATCCTTTTTTATTATTTTACAAATGCTTTTACTTTTTCGCAGATGCTGTCTGCATCAAGTCCGTACTTCTTGATCAGTTCAACTGCCGGACCAGATTCCCCGAACGTATCCATAACACCAATCTTCAGAACAGGTGTAGGAAGTTTTTCAGAAAGCACATCACATACAGCACTTCCAAGTCCACCGATAACAGAATGTTCTTCTACGGTAACAACTTTTCCTGTCTCTTTTGCTGCTGCAACAATAAGTTCTTCATCAATAGGTTTGATCGTATGGATATTGATTACTTTCGCATCGATTCCGTCTGCTGCAAGCTTTTCAGCTGCTGCAAGAGATTCGCTCACTTCAAGTCCTGTTGCAACGATTGTTACATCTTTACCTTCGCGAAGTACGATTCCTTTTCCGATCTCGAACTTATAATCCGGATTATCATTGATTACCGGCACTGCAAGTCTTCCGAAACGCATATATACCGGTCCCTGATGTTCATATGCTGCAAATACAGCTGCTCTTGCTTCTACATCATCTGCCGGACTTATCACTACCATACCTGGGATTGTTCTCATAAGAGCGATATCTTCGTTGCACTGATGGGTAGCACCATCTTCACCAACGGAAATACCTGCATGTGTAGCACCGATCTTAACATTGTTCTTCGGATATCCGACAGAGTTACGAACCTGTTCGAATGCACGTCCTGCTGCGAACATTGCAAATGTACTTGCAAACGGAACTTTGCCTGTTGTAGCGATACCAGCTGCAACTCCGATCATGTTGCCTTCTGCGATACCACAGTCGATAAATCTTTCCGGGAATGCTTTCTTAAACATTCCTGTCTTTGTAGCTCCGGCAAGGTCAGCATCAAGTACTACTACATCATCATGCAGTTTTCCAAGTTCAACTAAAGCATTACCATAGCTTTCTCTTGTTGCGATTTTCTTTACTTCTGACATAATGCTTCACCTGCTTTCTCTAAATCTTCCATAGCGATCTTGTATTCTTCATCATTCGGAGCTTTTCCATGCCATCCAGCCTGGTCTTCCATGAAAGAAACACCTTTACCTTTTATGGTCTTGGCAATAATAGCTGTCGGCATTCCTTTTGTTTCTTTTGCTTCTTTGAAAGCAGCTGCAATCTGATCAAAATCATGTCCATCGATATTGATTACGTGGAAGTTAAATGCTTCAAATTTCTTGTCGATCGGGTATGGTGAGTTAACTTCATCAATACGTCCGTCAATCTGAAGGTTGTTATTATCTACAATTACTACCAGATTGTCCAGTTTTCTGAAGCCTGCTAACATAGAAGCTTCCCAAACCTGTCCTTCCTGAATTTCTCCATCTCCGAGAAGTGTGTATACACGATAGTCATCATTACTCAGTTTTGCAGAAATAGCCATACCTACTGCTGCTGAGATTCCCTGTCCCAGAGATCCGCTTGACATATCAACACCCGGGATGTGCTTCATATCCGGATGTCCCTGAAGGTAAGATCCCGTATGACGAAGTGTCTTGAGGTCTTCTACCGGGAAGAATCCTCTGTGTGCCAGTGCAGAATAATATCCCGGAGCTGTATGTCCTTTAGAAAGAACGAAACGGTCGCGGTCTGCTTTCTTAGGATCCTTAGGATCGATATTTAACTCTTCAAAATATAAATATGTGTAGATGTCTGCTGCTGACAGAGATCCGCCCGGATGTCCGGATTTGGCAGCGTGTACTGCTGTCACGATGCTCTTACGGATTTCATTTGCAGTTTTCATAAGTTCTGACTTGTTCATGAAAATATGCCTCCTGAAATAGTTTATTTTTAGTCACTTTGTCGGAAGCGCAGATTGGTGCTCTTCCGACAGTAAATTATTCCGATTGTAAATTTTATTCTCCGAATACTGCTTTGTAATCAGCCTGGAATTTTGCGATACCAGCATCTGTAAGCGGATGATGTGTCATCTGTTCAATTACTTTGTAAGGAACAGTTGCAATATCAGCACCTGCAAGTGCACATTCTGTAACGTGCATTGGGTTACGGACGCTCGCGCAGATGATCTGTGTCTTAATATCTCCGGCCGCTGCAAACATCTCAGCGATTTCTTCGATCAGTTCTGTTCCACGTACAGAAATATCATCCAGACGTCCAAGGAACGGCGATACATATGTAGCCCCTGCTCTTGCTGCAAGAAGTGCCTGGTTTGCTGTAAATACCAGTGTTACATTTGTCTTGATTCCTTCAGTTGTAAGAGCTTTACAAGCTTTCAGTCCTTCTACAGTCATCGGAATTTTAACTACCATGTTCGGATGGATCTTAGCGATTTCTCTACCTTCTGCAATCATACCTTCTGCATCAGTAGTTGTTGCTTTTACTTCTCCACTGATCGGTCCGTCTACGATAGATGCGATCTCTGCGATAACTTCTTTAAAATCACGTCCCTCTTTTGCGATCAGTGACGGATTTGTTGTAACTCCGCAGATAACTCCCATATCGTTAGCTTTTTTAATGTCTTCCACATTTGCTGTGTCGATGAAAAATCTCATTTCGTTTTCCTCCTTATGAACATGAAAATTCGTATTTCCCGTTATCAGGAATCTCTCTTTTTATCTGATTGCCTGACTTGGTTAAATTATATCGCAATTTACTCTGACAGGTCAATAGCCATATGTTTTTATTAGTAATTTTTCGCGTTAATATTAACTATTTTATTAGTAATTTTTTGATACCGTTTTTGGATAATCCTTTATTTTATAGCGTTTTCAGAGACATAAACTATGAAATATTACTAATATTTTTTAAATTTAAACTAATTTTTCCCTTTTTTTGTTTTCGCATAAGACGTCGTTCCACGCACGATAAGACGAGGTTCATATTCTACATGGTAGGTGCTGATCGGCTGGATCTCTGAATACTGGCTGTTCTGAGAAAGAATCTTTTTCATAATGATATCACAGGCATCCCGCCCTTTGAAAACGACAAAATGCTCGATCGTTGTCAGCGACACCTTATGCATCTTCGCAAACAGTGTATTATCACATCCCATTACGGAAATATCTGCCGGAACTTTATATTTTTCTTCGTGAAGTGCATCCAGGATTCCAAATGCGATCATATCATTTAATCCGACGATCGCAGTAATATCATTATGCTCTCTCAAAAGCTCTTTCGTCAGATCATATCCGATCTTATACTCCGAATCGATATTCGGGATGCTCATATCGATCGACTCATTTGCTGCCTTGATGATCACATTGTCTTTTAATCCAACAGCATCAAATTCTTTCAGAAATCCTTCCACCCTTTTGGAGCGCTGCTTCTGTCTGGTTGTAAGAGGTGGTGCAATATACGCTACTTTCCGATGCCCCAGATCCAGAAGATGCTTTGCCATCATCCTTCCGAGTTTGGAATTATCCAGTTCCACTGCATCTACATTCAGATGCTCATTCTGGTTATTGATAATTACGATCGGAATTTTTTCTGCCAACCCTTCTATCGTATCCATAAAACAATGACTTGGATTGCAGGTATAGATAATGCCAAGCGGTTTCAGCTCATGCATCATCCTGAGATACCGCTCCTCCATCTTCAGATCCCTCTGGGTATTGCACACAAACAGTCCATATCCCTGCTCCTTTGCACGGGATTCAATCCCCTGAAGCAACATAACATAATAAGGGTTCGTGAGGTTGGAACAAAATACGACGATCAGTTTTTCTTTTCTGCTTTCTCTGCGGGTCTTTCTTTTCGGTACTTCGTATCCCATCTCTTCTGCGATCTGTTCCACTTTACGGATCGTTTCTTTTGAAAATGATACATTATATTTTTTATTCAGGATCATGGATACCGTTGCCTGCGACACACCTGCCGCATGTGCGATATCCGAAGAGGTTACTTTCTTCTTTCTCATATCTTTACTTCTTTCAAATGCATACGTTTCCGGCACTCCTCACAGTCCTTAAGTCACGTTAAGTCACTTAAAGTGCTGTACGTCCTTCCAGTGCACGCAGAAGCGTCACTTCATCAATATATTCCAGATCGCCGCCGACCGGCACGCCGCTTGCGATCCGGCTGACCTTGATTCCTGTCGGCTTGATCAGTTTGCTGATATACATCGCAGTAGTCTCCCCTTCCAGGCTGGAATTGGTTGCGATGATCACTTCATCCACATCTCCCTGAAGACGCTCCATCAGCTCTTTTAGCCGGATATCTCCAGGTCCGATCCCAAGCATCGGGGAAATTGCGCCATGAAGTACATGGTACACACCGTTATATTTTCCAGTCTTTTCATAAGCTGCAAGATCTCGGGAATTTTCCACAACCATGATCGTCTTATGATCCCGCTCCTCGCTGGCACAGATCGGGCATAATTCTTTGTCAGTAAGCGTGCAGCATTGCTTGCAGTATCTTACATTATTTCTTGCATCTACCAGTGTCGCCGCAAGCTGTTCTACCTGTTCCTTCGGCATATTAATGATATGAAAAGCCAGCCTTCCGGCTGACTTTGCTCCGATACCAGGCAGTCTTGATAATTCTTCGATCAGTTTACTGATCTGACTGCTGTAATAATCCATCTTTTACACTCCCGTTCTAGAACATTCCCGGCATTCCGCCAAGTCCGCCAGTCAGCTTGCTCATAGCGGAAGTATTTGCCTCATCGACCTGACGAAGTGCTTCATTGACTGCTGCCATGATCAGGTCTTCCAGCATCTCTACATCATCCGGATCCACAACTTCTTCCTGAAGTTTTACTTTCTGGACTTCTTTTTTACCGCTTACGGTCACTTCTACAGCTCCGCCGCCTGCAGTTGCTGTAAAACTTTTCTCTTCCATCTCTTTTGCCTGCTCTTCCATCTGCTTCTGCATCTTCTGAGCCTGCTTCATTAAATTTGCCATATTTCCCGGCATTCCGCCTCCTGGAAATCCTCCTCTTTTTGCCATAACTATAAATCCTCCTAATTATTATTCATCTTCAATCGTGATCTCCATATTGATCACTTTTTCTATATCCACAAAACTGTCTTCAAAATGGCGTCCGTTCTCCACCTGACGCACATCAATCTCCACAGTCTTGCCGATTTTTTTCTCAATCAGATCTTTTAATTCCTGCTTATGTTCTTCGCTTCCTACCACGCTGGCGCTGATCTCATCCGGCAGAACGATCAGAAGTCTGTCCTGATTGTCCACGCTGAGTCTTGCCTGCTTCAGATAGCCTCTAAGCATTCCTGATGCTTCGTTTGCAATCTTCCGGAAATTGGATGTCACCTGCTTTACATCTTCCTTCAGTGCTTTCGGAAGCTGCGGTTTTGGCTGTGGCTTCGGTGCTTCACCATTTACATAAACAACCCTCTCCTGCGGCTGCGCAACTGCAAAACTTCCTTCTTCTACCTGTTTTTCCAGTGCACGGATCCGGTCCAGAAGACTATCCTTCGTACTCTCCATCTGCGGTTTGCAAAGCTTGATCAGTGTTACTTCCAGAAGCACTCTTTTCTGTGTTGCGTATTTGAGCTGATTTGTCAGCTCGGAAAAAATACGGATATACCGGAGCAGCACCCCGGATTCGATCATCTGTGCTTCCTCTTTCAGCTGCGCCAGATTCTCCGTCGATACATCCAGCACATCTTCCATATTATCCGAAGTCTTCACCAGAAGAAGGTTGCGCAGATACCAGGTAAAATCTGCCGCAAGCTGCGTCAGTTCTCTTCCCTGCATCACAAGCTCTTCTACGGTAGCAAGTACCTTTCCCACATCCTGGCTGATGATCTGTCTGAGAAGCCGGCTGAACACATCCGTATCCACCGCGCCAAGAACCTCAAGAACATGATCGTAGGTCAGCTTCTGTCCGAGGTAAAACGCAATGCACTGATCCAGAAGACTTAGTGCATCTCGCATGGATCCGTCCGCTGCTTTCGCAATATAGCGGATTGCTTTTTCTTCTACCTCAACTTGTTCTTTTTTCATCAGTTCATCCAACCGCGCTGCGATCGTATCGATCGTAATACGCTTGAAATCGTAGCGCTGGCATCTGGATAAAATCGTGATCGGAATCTTATGTGCCTCTGTCGTTGCAAGAATAAAGATTACATATTCCGGGGGTTCCTCCAAAGTCTTTAACAGAGCATTAAATGCACCTATTGAAAGCATATGCACCTCATCGATGATATACACCTTATATCTTCCCTCCGTCGGACGGTAGGATACCTCTTCCCTGATCTCACGGATATTGTCCACACCGTTGTTGGAAGCCGCATCGATCTCAATGACGTTCATGGAAGTACCGGCTGCAATATTTTTGCACATGGTACATTCCCCGCAGGGACTTCCGTCTACCGGATGCTCGCAATTGACTGCCTTTGCAAAAATCTTCGCTACTGTTGTCTTTCCGGTTCCTCTTGTGCCACAGAACAGATATGCATGTCCGATCCTGTCCGCCTTTATCTGATTCTTCAGCGTTGTGATAATATGATCTTGTCCTTTTACGTCTTCAAATTCCGCAGGACGGAATTTACGATACAGGGCAGTATATGACATGTTAAATTACTCCTTTACTCATCACCAAAACTGATTCCGACAATCTTGGCTTCTTTGATGATATCCGCTTTCGGATCTACCATCTTCAGCTTTCCGGCAACCTCTCCAAGCGGAACCTTGCGGATGTTGCCGTTCTTGATTCCTACCATATATCCGTAGTCCTCTTTTAAGATCAGGTCTGCTGCTGCTGCTCCAAGTCTGGTTGCAAGCACACGGTCATACGGACACGGGCTTCCACCTCTCTGCGTATGTCCCGGCACTGTGATACGAACCTCCTGATCCATACGGTTCTGGATCTTCTCTGCAAGCTCATATGCCACAGACGGATAGCCCTTCTTTTCCTGTTTTTCTTTTAATTTTTTCTTCGGAAGGGCTGCATCTTCTTTTGTGATCGCGCCTTCTGCAACCGCGATGATCGTAAAATGCTTTCCTGCCTCTGTACGGCTCTTGATCGCACGCACTACGTTATCCACATCATACGGGATCTCCGGGAGAAGAATAATATCTGCTCCGCCTGCGATTCCGGCATGAAGTGTTACCCATCCTACTTTATGCCCCATAACCTCTACAATAAATACACGGCTGTGTGAAGTTGCAGTTGTATGGATTCTGTCAATTGCTTCCGTTGCGATATCTACCGCACTCTGAAAGCCAAATGTCATATCTGTTCCCCACAGATCGTTGTCGATCGTCTTCGGAAGTGTAATCACATTCAGTCCTTCTTCTCTTAACAGATTCGCAGTCTTATGTGTTCCATTTCCTCCCAGTACTACCAGGCAGTTCAGGTTCAACTTGTGATAAGTATGCTTCATCGCTTCGACCTTATCGATCCCATCCGGTCCAGATACGCGCATCAGTTTAAACGGCTGTCTGGATGTTCCGAGGATTGTTCCACCCATCGTCAGTATTCCCGAAAAATCTTTTGCTGTCAGCATCTCAAAGTTCGAATAAATAAGTCCTTTATATCCATCCTGAAATCCATAAATTTCCACATCGTTTCGTTTTGAACAAAGTCCTTTTACAACACCTCGCATGGCTGCGTTCAGTGCCTGACAATCCCCACCACTGGTAAGCATTCCAATTCTAAACATAATTGTCCATCCTTTCCCTGTTCATCTTTTCCAGATCAGTCTGTTATTTTCAGTTATAATCCCTTTGTATTATAACCGATTCCCGAGTCCTATACAAGCAATAGTTCTGCTTCAAAACCGATACATACCGCATCCTGGTCTGTCATTTTGAATCACATCTGGCGAAATGCACAGCACAGATTGACTTTTTGTTCCGGAATGGATATATTATAGAAGTGAAACAGTTAGTGCAGGCATACATCTGATTTTTTGTGATCACATCAGACTCTGCACGTAAAAATTTATAAAAGAAAGTCAGGTATTCTCATGGAAAGAAATGAATTGTGCTGGTGTGGCAGCGGAAAAAAATACAAAAAATGCCATCTTATGATCGAAGAAAAGATCGCATATCATGCAGATAAAGGAGAAATCGTTCCGACAAGAGATATGCTCAAGACCATTCCTCAGATTGAAGGAATCCAGAAAAGTGCAGATCTCAATACTGCCGTACTTGATCATGTAGCTGCCCATATCCACGCAGGCATGAGTACAGCCGAAATTGATAAATTAGTTTATGACTATACAACCGAACACGGTGGAATCCCGGCACCGCTTAATTATCAGGGATTCCCAAAGAGTGTGTGTACTTCTATTAACAACGAGATCTGCCATGGTATTCCGGATGAAAATATTATTCTGGAAGAAGGCGATATCATCAATGTGGATGTATCTACCATTCTGGACGGATATTTCTCAGATGCATCCCGTATGTTTATGATCGGCAAGGTCAGCGAACGTGCCGAAAAACTGGTTCGTGTCACGCAGGAATGTGTCGAACTTGGACTTGCGCAGGCAAAACCATGGAACCATCTCGGAGACATTGCAGATGCGATCAATTCACATGCAAAAGCAAATGGCTATTCTGTTGTAGAGGAAATCGGCGGACATGGTGTTGGTCTTGAATTCCACGAAGAACCTTGGGTAAGCTATGTTACACCAAAGGGAAGCGAAATGCTTCTGGTTCCGGGTATGATCTTTACCATCGAACCAATGATCAACGAAGGCAGTCCGGAATTCTTTGTTGATGAAGACAATGACTGGACGGTTTATACCGAAGATGACGGACTTTCTGCTCAGGTAGAATACATGGTCCGCATTACGGATGATGGCGCTGTCGTTATGACAAAATAATTTTCTATTACAAAAAGGACCGGATGGCGAACTGCCATCCGATCCTTTTACTATTACTATTTATCTTATATTTCTAATTCTGTTTTGCGTTTTTTCTACGTTCATCCAGTTCTTTTCTAACTGTCGGATATACCTTATCGATTCCCATAAATAAATACCAGATGATTAAAACAACGACTGTGATAGCCAGTGGCAGATATAAGAACAGACTCTTAATTGCAAAGATCGCACTGTCCGGCTGAACAGCTGCCGTTCCATTATAATTTCCTGCCGCAAGGATCCATCCAAGTGCTGCTGTCCCAAGACCTGTTCCGATTTTCTGTCCAAAGCTGGTTACACTGTAAGTAAGTCCTTCTTCTCGGATTCCGTCTTTCCATTCACTGTAATCCACTACGTCTCCAACAATTGCGAACAGGCAGGAATACAATGCCGCATGACCAATTCCCTGTAAAACCAGTCCTCCATAAATCATCGGAAGATTGACCGGTCCTGCAATTTCAAGAATAAGTCCTGCTCCATAGAACAGGAAGCCCACAAATAATGCTTTGATCTTTCCAAATTTTTTTGCAAAAATAGGGATCAGCATGATCGTAAGGATCGTTGGGATATAGTTAAATAATGTCATTGTACTGTTGATCATCTCATTGCCAAGTACATATTTTGCATAATAAATTCTTGATCCACCGGTAAGTCCGAGTGATGTATAAATAATTGCAAATGCTAATGTGATCAGAATAAAGTATTTATTGCTGCAAAGAATTTTAATAGTCTTAACCGGATGTTTTTTCTTCTTTTCAGTCACTTCCGGTTTGATCGGTTTATATCTTTCTTTTGTTCCGGCAAATGTTGTAATAAACATTCCAAGTGCTACGATCGCATAAATAATACTCATGCAGGTCCAGCCCTTCTGGCCGTTTCCAAGGAAATGTACCAGCGGAATCGTAATCACATTGATTACCAGCTGTGCGATCATTGTAAATTCAAACCGGATTGTATTCATTACATTTCGGTCATGCTGCTCGGTTGTTACCAGCGAAAGCATGGTATTGTAAGAAAGATTTGATGCAGTAAAACAAACTGCTGCAAGGAAAATATATACAAGCAGCATATAAATTGCTTTTCCGTTTGCTCCGATATTCGGAACTGTAAAAATCATAATCAGACTAACAACAAGCGGAGGTGCACTCCATAATACCCACGGACGAGCCTTTCCCCATCTGGTATTTGTCTTATCGATAATAACACCCATAAAAAGATCGGATACTCCATCAAACAATCTTGCGATCAGCATCAGGGTTCCGACTACTCCTGCTGCAATTCCTGCCACATCTGTACAGTAAATCGTCAGGAATGAAGCTACCGTTGTCCACACAAGGTTTGCTCCGATATCACCAACTCCGTAACAGACTTTTTCTCTGGTAGAAACCCGCATACCTTCTGCTTCTTTTTTGACTGCTTTACTTTTTGTTTTTTCTTTAATTACTCCGACGGAAATTTTTTCGACTGCTTCCATCTTACTTCCTCCTCTTCTCAATTTCTGAACCTACTATAGCAAATTCAGATTTTTAAAAAGGAGAAATTTTTTATAAAAAGAGGAATTTTACAAACTGATTATGTATTCATCCTCCGATATTCGTTCGGAAGCATCCCTACTTCCTGTTTAAACACCTTACTCATGTACTTGGGATCCGAAAAACCTGCCATTGAAGCAATCTGATTCAGCTTTAATTCCGTATCCAGAAGTAATTGTTTTACATGTGCGATTTTATATCGCCTTATGATCTCCGTAAAAGAAGAGCCTGTTTCTTTTTTTAACTGTGTACCCAGATACTGTTCGGTAACATGCAGTCTCCTGGCTGTTTCCTCCAGATTGATTCCGTCACTGTAGCATTCTTTAATAATAGAAAGAGCTTTCTGTACCAGAAGCTCTGCCGAAGTCTGTTTTTTTTCATCATTTTCTATGCAGGCAAATAATTCCAGCATTGCATCCATGATTTCTTCCCAGAAAACAGCATTTAAAATCGTATGTAATATTTTTTGGACAAGCAGATCTTCATCCCGTAATGTTCCACACTCTTTTGCCGTATTGATCACAGCATAAGCAAAACGGATACAAACCTCTCTGATTTCCTGCGGGCTGTGGACTTCACGTAATCCTGCCTCCATAAATTGCTGAAAGCACCGGGTAAACGCAGGATAATCCAGATGGATTACCGCACTCCTTGCCTGATTCTCCAGATCTGCCGGATAAATAAAACGATTTGTCCTCAGTTGCGCGATTTTTTTGCACTTGATCAATACCCGGTTGCCAAGTATTAAATGCCATCCGCATGCTTCGGTCAGCGCATTTTCAATCTCCGCCAGTTCTCCCAGCCCTTGACACTCTTTTCCCGCAAATGCCCCATGATCATGGATTCTCATAGAAAAAGCCGGTACTACCGATTGCTTCAAATACTGTATAAAATTTTTTTTTGCTTTCACATCATAAAAACAGATAAAAACAGACTGCCTCTTCTCTCTCCATAACCAGCACATTTTTTTGTCCGGATTATGTTCCCGGAATTCTTCTAAAAAAACTCTGCTTCTTTTTGTTCGGAATCATAATACTTTCCCATAAAAAGATACATACAGTAAATTTGTTTTCTGCCGGAGAACCCATATTTCTCCAAAAGCGTCTCCTCTAACCTAGAATCCTCTTCATACTCGCCTTCTAACGCATCTTTTATGACCGTTTCAAGTGAAAGAGAATTTTTCCCTCTCTGTTCTACGAATATCTCTTCCTTGATTTTAGAAAGGGTGTTCTTCAGTTCCGTAAGATTAACCGGCTTTAGCAGATAATTTTCTATTCCGAGTGCAATTGCCTTTTTTGCATAATCAAAGTCAGAGTATGCCGTAAGAATCACAACCTTAGTCATACTTCCTCTTTCTCTTGCTTCTTTTAACATCTGCAGACCGTTCATATCCGGCATCTGGATATCAAGCAGGATCAGATCCGGATCCTGTTCTTCAAGAAGAATTAAACCTTCTCGCCCATTTTCCGCGCTTCCTACCACCTGGTATTCCGGACTGATTTTATTCAAAATATGTACAAGCCCCTCACGAATCGGTCTCTCGTCTTCAATGACTGCTATCCGCATCGTCATTTCCTCCCTGTATCGGAATAAATAAATGTACTTTCACGCCACCCGAAAGAATATTTTCAAAATAAACTGCTGTATCTTCTCCGTAATAAAGTTCCAACCGCTTTCTCACATTGGAAATTCCGAGATGATTCTTTATCTTCGTTCCTTCATTGAGTTCTTTTAATCTGACTTTCTCAATACACTGCCCATTATTTACAATGATCAGATGTAATTGTTCTTCTGCCTTCGCAGCTTCGATGGTAAGCCGGTGTTCGCCCTTACATCCGCGGAAACTGTACTTGATCGCATTTTCCACAAAAGGCTGAAGCAGCATTTTATGAATTTTATAAGTTTCCAATTCCTCCGGTATTTTAAATATCAGCTCGATTTTTTCTCCTAATTTTTCCTGCTGCAGAAGAATATACTTTTCCAGCCATACCTTTTCCGCTTCGATCGTTGTCAGTTCTCCTGCATCATTAATGGCATAACGCAGGATTTCGGCAAGCGCCACTAACATCTCACTGATTTCATACTGCTCATTTTCAATGGCTTTCCAGTTGATGGTATCCAGGATATTATATAGAAAATGAGGATCGATCTGTGCCTCCAACGCTGAGATTTCTGCATTCTTCTGCTCCAATGCAGATTGTTTCACCTGACCGATCAAATGATAGATCCGTTCAGTCATATCATTGAAGCCTTCCGATATCTTCTGTATTTCTATACTGTCATTTTCTTTGATTGCAAGCTTCTCCCTGAAATTATCTTTCTCCAGATTTTTCATCGCATCTACAATCTCATTTACCGATACCATGACCGGTTCTGTAACTTTATAGATCAGAAATACAAAAACAAGCAACACTGCCACTGCCAGCAGCAGCCAGAATACGATCTGTTCTCTGATTGCTCTCTGATATTCACTCAGCGACTGGCACAATACGATTTTCCAGCCGCTCCGGGTATTTGTAATGGATTTTTGACTGACCCTTTTCGTCTCTAAAATATCTTCCGTCCTGCCCAGTAATTTTTCATTTTCCGCTCCGACGATCCTTCCGTCATCTATCAGATATATTTCCGATCCTTTTCCAACATCCAACACGGAACTCAATTCATCTGCATCGACTGACAGAATCACTTCTCCCAGATCTTCACTGATATCCCAGTAATTTACTACCTTACGGCTGATATGAAACATCCTTTCCGGATTTTCATTCTCTTGATCCATCGTATAAGACAGCATCTCTTCTGTCTCCGGAACTGCAACCTTTTCAATCCAGGAACTGTTCACCGAAGAAGAAGAAAGCCTGTCATAAAAGATTCTTTTTCTATCTGCCAATACCAGCTGAATCCCGTCCACACCCTGATTTCTGTTACAGATATGTGAAAATTCACTTCGCATATTATAGGCATCTGTCTCCATAATATCAGCAGATTCTTTCGCGGTAACCGCAAGATTTAAAAAGTCTTCAGCCGTAGTGATATCATACAGAATCGTCTCATACTTATCCAATGTCATATTCAGACACTGATTTGACTTCTGAAGATCTGCCTCTGCCTGATTGTTCATATTATCAAGGGTGCTTTTTTTCAGACGTGCCTGCGATATCACTGTAAAAATAGTGATCGGAATGCATGCCGTAATAATAAATGCAGGAATCAGAATCTGTCTCAGATTTTTCTTTTTCATTTCTCTGCTCCGATTTTCTCTATCTTTTCTGCACTTTTATTCAATATTGTCTGCGGATCCTCTTCCTCCACCAGTATCTGTCTCAGAGTATCGGAAAGTGTCAGGGAAATCCGTGGCCATTCCGGAGAAATCTCACGAATCCCGGCAGCCTTATACATTTTTATAAATGTTCTCTTTTCCGAATCTTCGGCAAATTGTTGTTCCATAATATCCTGACGCGGTGCAAGAAAACCAAATGCATCAATATATTCTTTCATTCGGTCTTTATCTGCCAGAAACTTTAAAAAACGGATTGCATACTCTTTCTTTTCATTCTCCGCTACTGCCAGAATTTCTCCTCCGGCTACCGAAACCGATGTCTCTCCTCCCGGAATCGGTGCAACACCGAATTCCAGATCCGGATTTCCTTCCCTGATACTGTCAATCGCCATAGAGGAATTGAACATGATCCCAATTTTTCCTTTTAGAAACTGATTTGTCAGATCTCCCATGGTAAGAGAAATGCTCTGCAGACTCAGACTTCCTTCTTTTTCCATCTGATCCAGCAGAAGAAATGCCTTTTTACTGTTTTCTTCTGCAATTCTATACACGTCCCCTCCCATTGACCATAAGATCGGCAGAAATTCATACATACTTTCTTCTGTCTGTAAAGCAGTGATCGCAAACCCTTTTACATCTTCATTGCTGATCTTCGCCGCTGTCTCTTGAAATTCTTCCCAGCTTTCCGGAACTTCGCATCCATTTTCTTCCAGGAGTTTTTTATTATAGAACATCCCTGTACAGTTCACACCAAAAGGCTGCCCATAAATTCTTCCATCTATCGTACATGGTTCCAATGCTTTTTCGTTATATTCCTTTAATTCCGGAATAGCATCTGTAAGATCAGCAAACGCTTTCATATGATGTAGAAATTGAAAGTCCGAGGAGTCCACTACGGCAATATCCGGCATCTTTTCTTCCGACATCGCCAGGGCAAGCTGTTTTTTAAAATCTTCATCCGGAATATAAGATACTTCTATCTCAATATCCTCCTGCATCTTATTAAACTGCTCTACCAGCTCTTCCAGATGTCTCTGATTATCCGGTATATCCCAGTAATGCCATAATTCAATGGTTTCTTTCTCTTTCGCTTTTGTTTCTTCCTTTTTCCGGCATCCTGCACAGCTGCATAAACTAACTGTCATGACAACACATAAAGCGCATGCAAAAATCTTTTTCACTCTATTCCAACTCCCCTTCACGGTATGCACGGAGCAGCATTTTAAGTGCCTCAATATCCTCCTTGATCTTCTTTCCGCTATCTGTATCCCGCACCATCAAACGTTCTTTTTCGGTCTCGACCAGTTCTGATTTTGACTCGATATCCTTATTTTCCGTAAGTGCCGCATACACACTCAGGAAAGGCTGGTGGGATTTGATCCGGATACCATGGGAATTGAAGATCAATGTATACCCGGCAATTCCGGTAGTCTTATGGTAGCTCTTGCAGAAACCTCCATCAATGACCATTAATTTTCCATTCGCACGGACCGGATGCTCTCCTTTTGAAGTTCTGACCGGTGTATGCCCATTAATGATATGAGCACGCTCGGAATAAAGACCAAACTCATGCAGAATCATATTGCAGACCTTTTCTTCTTCGTAAAATTTATAATATGGATTTGATTCTTCATACCATGTCGACTCATCCAGCACATAAGTACGCTCAAAGGTTTTCGTATTTCTTCCGGAAAGTGGAGACTTTCTTCCGCACCATAGATACCACATAAAGTCTCTGTCTTTTTCTTTCGCCTCCTTCGACCAGGCTCTTCTGGCAACATGCTCTGCATAGTCCAGATATTCTCTTCCTCGATAGCATCTCTTCCCAAATACAACGCCGTCAAAGTTTCCGCTCTCATCCAGCGGCACACAGCCGTGATACAGAAGATTATCGTTGAAGATCCGGTACATACTTCCTTTTTTATACAGGAAATCTATATGCTGTCGCAGACGGATACTGTTCACAAAAGCCATCTGAAGACCTTCCATTACATTTTCTTCCTCTTCGGTCAGCTGATAGACTTCTTCCACGCTTTCAGCTGCAAAACTTACAGTTGGAAATTCTTCCTTCTTGATCTTATATTCTTTTCCGCCAATTTCAACAACCTGACGTTTCACATCCACTTTATGAAGCAGCAATTTATCTTCCATCTTGTAATCCGGATTACGCAGGATCACCTGGCCTTCCAGCTTAAAAAGAAGTACAGAAATTGCTTTCAGTGCCGCTTCCATCGGATCGATCTGCGGATATATCTTTTCTGCAAATAAGGTCAGATTTCGGAGACTGATTCCATAGCTGTTTTCAAGGATCTTCATGTTATCGTATTTCAGATTGTTCCGGATGACTGTTGCGATGCAGGCTCTGCTTCCTGCCGCTGCCCCCATCCACAGGATATCATGATTTCCCCATTCAATATCAATGGAGTGATAGGTCGTAAGCAAATCCATGATCCGGTCTGCACAAGGACCTCTGTCAAAAATATCTCCGACAATATGTAGATGATCGACTGCCAGCCGTTTAATCAATCCGGCAAGCACCTCGATAAATTCATCTGCATTCTGTAGTTCAAGGAGCGTATTCAGGATATTGCGGTGATACACCAGCTGATTATCATCTTCATCCTTCTGTACATGGATCAGTTCATCCAGAATATAGGCATATTCCTTCGGCATCGCTTTTCTTACTTTTGAGCGGGTGTATTTGGATGAAAATAATCTTGCGATATCGATTAGTTCTCCTAAGATCACACGATACCACTCTTCATTATTTTTTCCTTCCTTTTTTATCATTGCAAGCTTTTCAACTGGATAATAGATCAGCGTACAGATTTCTTCCCGGTCCAGATCTGATAAAGTATCTTCAAACAACAGATCTACTTTTTCCCGAATCACACCGGAGCAGTTATTTAATATATGGCAAAATGCCTCATATTCTCCATGCAGATCACTCATAAAGTGCTCTGTCCCTTTTGGCAGGCTGAGGATTGCTTTAAGGTTAATAATCTCTCGGCAGACCGCCTGCTCAGTTGGGTATTTTTCTGCCAGAAGTTCTAAATATTTCTCGTCTCTCATTTGCGTCCTCCAAATTTATTTTACATAACCAAAAAATACATTTCCGCTGCCGCTTACCATTTGCGCCATCTCTTCAGGCGTAGCCGAATGACGTTCTCCGTCAGCCGGATCAATATAAGCATATTTTTCACTGGTATAGCCGATTACCAGTACTGCATGATCTGCACTTAACATGGCAACGACCGGTGTCTCGTGACTGATGGTATATTGAATTTCTTCCGGTGTACATCCTGTCAGATCAAAACCTTCTCCACCGGTTGCTTCTGTCAGGATTTCTGCCGGCGACTTTCCGTTTTCCAGCTCTGTTGATGCATTTATATCTTCTGCGCCTTCCAGCTTCAGGATCCGGTTCAGGCACGCTGCAAGTGTACTTTCACCTTCTCCTGTCCGGAACTCATCCATATTATTTACTTCATAAATATCCGGCGTATTTCCGGACTCCCATACATATTCCTGTGATGAAGAAATGACCACACCTTTTATCTTCTCCGCTTCCTGGATCGCATAAGATGCTTTTTCATACACCCTCTGCAGACTGCCAAGTGCATATACATAATACTGATTCTTTACCTTCGGTTTATCAAAGCTGACAACCATCGGTTTATCAAACAGTACCTGCTTTGGTTTTAAAATTTTTGCTTTGCTGTCTTTGATCCCATTTTCATAAGTAAGACGAACCAGAGTTCCCCGCAGATCATCATTGTAGGTCTCAACTGTGATATTGCTCTCTTCCTTCTCCTGATTATTGGTAATATAATCTGCCGTTGTTGAAATATAGGTATTCTCATTTCTGTTCACCCGATTAAGTGTCATCATATTGTCTGCCACATAGCCATCCAGAATGTAAAAATCCTGTACCTCATAGGTCTTGGCTATCTCCTGTTTCTGCGTGATGATATCCACTTTATACATCGGGTACACACTCTGTCCGGATATATTGGTTCCTGCATCGCTTCCACGCAGCGTGCCATAGGCAAAATCATTCCGGATAAATCCGATCGGTTTGACATATTCGTCTCCTTCGGATGTAATATCAAAGGATTTGCCCGTCTTCAGATTCAGCACGATAATCTTCTGCGACTCATTGATCTTTCCGCCCTCACTCTGGTAAGCAAGCAGATGTCCGTCTGGTGAAACCTGATACTGCCCTTCCTCCAGATCTTTCACCAGCACCTCTCTGGTGTTGTCCTTCAGATTCACAAGATACAATGTACCATCTATCATTACATAAAGATTTTCATCAGAATTGCTGTAATATACAAATTTCCCCAGATCCTCTTTCATCAGATAATATCCGTCTTCGCCAGGAACAAATGCTTTTTCCGTAACGGAATTTTTTTCTGCGTCAAAATAATAGACTGCTACACCTACCTGCCCTTCATGTACACCGCGATTCATATAACCCACTACAGTAAATGTGGTATTGCCTTTTTCATCTACTGAAATCAGGCGGATATCATGCAGGTCGCATAATGTACGCACATCCATGTTTTCCGCATCTGCGAAGCCGAATACCAGTGACATTTCATCCTCTTTTTTATCATAATGCCAGAGCTGGTTATCCTCTATAAATGCTACAATGGTTCCATCTGTATTAGTCTCATACTCCAGGTCCGTCGGAGCAATCCCAACAAGAACACCCTTCTGGTTCAGCGCAGTTGTCTTACCATCAAATCTCTGATTCATCGTGCGATCATAATCAAGCAGATACTGTTGTGCATCTTCCCCGGTGCGGATCCGGAAGAATTCCTTTACACTGTAAAGCCGATCAGCATAATCAGTATCCCCGGTGCACTTTACCTGGTATTTGAGGACAAGTGATGTGTAATTCTCATTGCATTCCTTAATTTCCCAGTATACATTTCCCGATACCTGCGGTGCAAGCGAACCCCATGTCACCTGTGACTGCGTCGATGCAAGTGTGACCTCCTGATAGGTGGAGCTGTCCTCACTGGAATCTGTTTCCAAATAGCTTTCGACCTTATCACCCTGATTTTCGAGTGCCGCATTGTGGAAATCATTTGCGAAATCCAGGCTTTTCTTATAGTTGCAATCTGCCGAATTCTTGATCCTGGTATAAAAATAAATATTCTGATTATCCAGGTACAAGGTTACTTTCAAAATCCGCTCTTCTTTCAGGATCTTCGTATTCTTGAAATTTAAAGTTACTGTATCCTGAACATCTTTAATGGTTCCCTCCTGGATACATTTTTTCCCATTCAGTGTATATACCTGCCAGTAAACCTTCTGGATCTGATTATCATATTTTGCAATGTTCATATCCAGCTGATTATTTGTGACGGGTGTCAGTGTATCACGCATTGAAGTAAGCGTCATATCGCTTTTATATCCCGGCAGTGAGTTCACTTCATATCCTTCTGTCATAAAGGATATTCTTGGCAGTGTCGCACCTCCCATATCTGCACTCATATCAGTGTTGCCTCTGTTCGTCACATAACTGGATACGATAACTGCAAGAATAAATACAGTAGTCAGTACCCCTGTCTTTATTGCTATCTTTTTAAACATTGTAATTATAGTCCCCTTTATCTTAATCTGCTAAATTTATACTCCTTTTTCTCCCTCTTCATTCTGCTGATCCAATAATCTCCCCAGCATTGGATCGATGTGAAGCATTTCTTCACATGTGCGGATTGCCTCAGTATTTTTTCCTTTATTTCCCGTGTAAATGGCCCGTATCAAAATATTCTTCGGTGTATGCTCCATATCGATAAACTCCAGGATCTGCGTGTCATATCCCTCCCTCTTGAGATATTCTGCACGCATAGCATCCGTGACAAGAGCTGCCATTCGCTCTTTGATCAGTCCGTAAGAAAACAGCGGTGCAAGTGTTTCATTTGCAATCTGACGGTTCACTTCATGCTGACAGCACGGAACCGAAAGAATGACCTTCGCTTTCCAGCCAACTGCTTTTGCAAGTGCAAAATCGGTAGCGGTATCGCAGGCATGCAGCGTCACGACCATATCCACTTCATCAGAGCCGGTATAATCTGCAATATTTCCTTCCATAAACTTCAGTTTTCTATAGCCATATTTTTTTGCAAGCTGGTTGCATGCATAAATGACATCCGTCTTCAGATCCAGTCCGATGATCCGGATATCATAACCTTTTAACTCATGCAAATAATAATAAATTGCAAATGTCAGATAGGATTTACCGCATCCAAAATCCAGAATCGTTACTTCCCTGTCCTTCGGGAGCTCCGGAAGAACATCCTCGATAAACTCCAGGAAACGGTTGATCTGGCGGAACTTATCAAACTTTGTCCGCACGATTTCCCCTTCTTTTGTCATAACTCCCAGATCCTGTAAAAATGGAACTGCTTTTCCTTCCTCCAGGATATAATGCTTCTTCCGGTTGTGTGAAAGATCAATCTCTTTGAACCTCCCGGTCTGAAGCCGTCTCTGAATCGTCATTTTCCCTTTTTTGCTGACCAGAACCTGATAGCGGAATTTTCTGGTCTCCATCTGCATCTGTTTGAATTCCTGCATGGCATTTTCAATATATCCTGCTGCTTCTTCTTCATTCAGATTGTGGTGAAATACCTGGTTGTTCCGGTGTTCTTCGCACTGGTACAAAATATTGTCTTTATGCTCCACAGGGCGGATCTTAATCTTTACAATTCCGCCTTTTTCACGTGGATTGCTGATTATTGCTGATAAAAATTCTTTATTTAAACTCTTTTTTAAGATATTATTCAATGATTCCATTTTAATTTCCCCTTACATTTTAGGTTATATGTACGAATCCAGTTTTTATTGTAAAGCGAAATAAAATAGAGCGCAAGGGAAATTTCCCTTACGCCCCATATTTACCTGTTACTGTTCGACTTCCTGATAAACATCTTCCGTTTCTTTTGGAACCGGGAAACGGATCAGTACCTTGAACAGATCTCCGTCGAGATATAACTCGAATTTTCCCCCTTGAAGCTTTGTCAGATTCTGTGCAATCGAAAGACCAAGCCCGCTTCCTTCCGTGCTTCTGGATACATCTCCACGGATAAATCTTTCTGTCAGTTCATCTGCCGAAATATTCAGCGGCTGCTCTGATACATTCTTGATCGTAAGCTGTACTTCCTCACCTGTCTGAACCAGATCCACGTATACACGGCTTCCCTCCATTGCATATTTTGCCGCATTGTTAAATACATTTGCAAGAACTCTCCACATTCGTCTGCCGTCTGCGTAGATTGTTGCCGGTTCGGTCGGAAGATTCATGATCATTTTCAGATTCCTTGCCTCAAATTTTTCTTCAAACTCTGCACTGGTCTGGTTAACCAGCTCAACCAGATTAAGATTCATCATTTCCAGGCTGATATTGCCACTGCTTACCTTGGAAGCTTCTACCACATCCTCGGTAAGTGTCTTCAGACGATATGCTTTTTCTTCCAGAACCTGAAGATAATTCTGGATCTTCGGATCCTCAAAATCCTCTCTCTTTAAAAGGTCCACATAATTAATGATTGATGTAAGCGGCGTTTTGATATCATGGGATACATTTGTGATCAGATCCGTTTTGAGGCGTTCATTTTTTACGCTCTCTTCTACCGCCCGGTCCAGTCCATCTCCGATCTTATTGATGCTGACTGCTGCTTCAAGCTGTCCGCCTTTGAGTCCATTTAACGGAATCTGATAATCAACCTGACCGTCTGCGATTGCTTTTACCCCTTTGATGATCCGCGCTCTTCCGATGGCTCTGCGCATCAGGCAGAAAAATGCCCCCGCCTCTGCCGCAAGCATTACGAACAGCCAGATTCCCGGCTCCCACATGGCGATCGCGATCCAGTGAACTACAACCAGTACTCCAAACAAAATCGCAGCTTTCCAGACCTCCCCCAGATGCCGGATCCCAATCCGGACGTATTTGATGATCAGACATAAAATACTGTTCTTCCACAAGGTCTTTGCCTTGATCCTTCTTACCATTCCAAGCCAGAAAGTAAGTCCTGTCATGCAAACGCTTACCGCAACAATCCCTGCAAAAATCAGTACCGATGTGCCATTTAAACCATCTCCGCTAAACCAGACTCCGTTCAGCAGACTGTAACTTAAACTGATTTCCCCGTAAATACATATCACCATAACTGCAACCGACAAAAGAATAAAGATTTCTGTCTTCATTTTATCGACCCGATTTAACACAATGCCTTCTTCCCGGTTTGATCTGCCTGCAACAATTGTCAGCCATGCCAGAATTACAAGCATTGCAAATCCGGTTGCAATCGCAATCCAGAAAGTAAATCTTACCTGCGGTGCATACTCCTGATAAATCTTGCTCTCCTGATAAAAGTCATCCTGGATTGGATAGGAAGTATCTACCGCGAACACGCATTCGTAATTATCCATCCACATATTGCCACCGATCAGTGATTTCCACTGTGATCCGTCCATACCAATATCACTCTGGTACTCAGTAAGCTTTGGTGTGGCAACCGCATATACTCCCAGCTTTTTCATACTTTCCAGATTCTTTTCCCATTCATCAAATCTCTGATATGCAAGACGGTTGGTATAAACTTTTTTATTGTCCAGATCTACAATCATATATGCAAGATTGGTATTATCTTCTTTATATTCTTCCGTTACATACTGCCACGTCAAAAATTCATCCCGTACACTGTCCACAGTATTTCCAAGCATGGACATCGCATCACTTAACTTGCCGTTCCATCTGGAATCCTTGTTCACAACTTCCAGAAGATTCTTCGCGCCCACCGGTGCACAGTTTTCGGAAACTTTTTCTCCGTCATACCGCCAGCACTTTGTGTAGACCTGGCGATTTTCACTGTCCAGAATATTGCGGTAAATACTTGCGGAGCTCTCGATCCAGTCATTGATCAGAGAATCGATCACTTCTCCGGTGCTTTCCAGTGAATATTCATCTTTTGCCTCATCCATATTACCAAACTGAAGGTTCCCGTTTTTAAATTCCCGACGAAATTCTTTTTCATAATAATAATGGTAGGTTCCGTCATCCTTCTGGCAGACGATGATCTCATCATCATTGTCTCCATCTGCCATCTTGGTCCCGTCTGCGTAGTACATCTCCTGATCGTTTTCCCAGTAATTCACAAGATCACCAAGACGGTATGCAAGCCCATTTACATTTTCATTTGAAATCTTACGATCTGAATCATATTCTTTCAGATCTACAATTCTGTTTTCATCATATTTTCCTTCTGTTTCAAAATTGCTGTCGTATCCTTCCGCAGCCGTAATATCATTTGCAGCACTCATCAGCTTGTCGGTAAACCCTTTTGACTGATCATACTTCTTATGTGGCTTTTCAAACAGGATTCCTGCCAGATTATCGCCCGGATAACTGAATGTAAAAACCAGACATGTGATCATCACCACCGCTAAAATATGCTCCAGTACGATCAGGATTCCTTTACATGGTGCGCTCTGATACCATTTGTTATTCATAAGACCTCCTAACCGATCTTCTCTACCTTATATCCGACACCCCATACTACCTTCAGGTAACGTGGCTCTTTCGGATTGATTTCGATTTTCTCCCGGATATGGCGGATATGTACGGCAACGGTATTGTCCGCTCCGATTGCTTCTTCATTCCAGATATTTTCGTAAATCTGATTGATAGAGAACACCTTTCCCTGATTTTTAACGAGTAACAGTAATATATTGTATTCAATCGGTGTCAACTTCACTTTTTCGCCGTCCACAGTCACTTCTTTCAGATCATCCCTGATCACAAGTCCCCCGGTCCGGAACTCGCTCTGGTTGTCAGATCTCGCCGTACTTCCAAGCTGGGTGTAACGTCTGAGCTGGGATTTTACCCTTGCTACCAGCTCCAACGGATTGAACGGTTTGGTCATGTAATCATCTGCACCGATATTCAGTCCTAAAATCTTGTCCGCATCCTCTGATTTGGCGGATAAAATAATAATCGGAAGGCTCATGTTTTCCCGGATCTTGAGTGTCGCCCGGATTCCGTCCAGCCGCGGCATCATCACATCCATGATCAGAAGATCAACTTCATTTCTTTTCAATACCTTGATTGCTTCGTCGCCATCATACGCCTTCAGGACTTCGTATCCTTCCTGCGTCAGGTAAATATCTATTGCTTCTACAATGTCTTTATCATCATCACATACTAATATTTTTGCCATCTTTTTCACCTCCTCTATACTATACAAGATTAACAGAGATTTTTTAAGAGATAGGGCGGGATTTTCTTAAGAATTTTTTGAGATTTGAAAATAAATACTCCCGGCAAATTTTACCTTGCCGGGAGTCCTTTAAATGTCTTCTATATTTTTAAAGACGTTTCTTTTTTCTGATTATTAAAACAGTGGCGACTGCCAGAATTGCTGCTGTCATTCCGATTAATGGGAATACCAGATTATTTCTGTCTCCTGTCTGCACTTTTCCTGAATTCTTATTGGAAGAATTGCTGTTGTTATTGTTGTTATTATTTATGATGTTATTTACTGTATTATTACCACCACTGCTTCCGTTATTGGAATTTGATCCGCTTCCACTTCCTGTTCCACCATTGTTCTCACTGCCGGATCCATTTCCTGGTTTTGGATCTTCTGGGTTTGGTTTCTCTGGATTTGGGTTTCCCGGTGTCGGATTCTCCGGATCCGGCTTTTCAGGTCCTGGTTTTTCCGGCGATTCTACTCCGATAAACACAACTGCTGATTTTCCGCCATAAGCCACAGTAATTTCTTTTACTTCTTCTGTAAGTGCAGTATCCAGACCTGGTTCAAAACCAAACAGTCCTGCGGTTTCTTCGCTATATACCAGTTCTTCCTCTGAATCATCATCGTATACCAATTTCAGCGAAAGACCGGTCGGATCGAAGGTTTCTCCTGATTTGTAAACTGTCTTTCCGGGCTGACTCTGGATATACACAGCACTTAACTCCGGGGCTTTCTTTACAATTTCAAATGTACGCTCTACAACTCCGCGGTAATTTACAATTCCGGTAACAATCACCTTACCTGTTCCAAAAGCTGTATTATTTTCATAGGACAGTAGATAATCCACTCCGTATCTCAAAGTCTCTTCTGCGCCGTTTACCGTTCTCTTGACTTCTACCTGTGGATATACCGGATTCTGTTCATCTGCTTTCGCAACCTCTGTTTGTTCCGGAACTGACACTGTGACCTGGCTGTCTTCTGCCGAAATATCTACACGCTTGTCCGCCTCACGGACACGAAGCTCTGCAACTGCCATGTGTGCATCATTTCCAGATTCCGCATAGGTATGGATTCCCACCAGTCTCACATATTTTGCTTCTACCGGTTCGTCAAATTCTGCTATTTTCCATTCAAGCGTCCTGTCCCAGGTACCGCCTGCAATATCGGTCCATTCATCTTCCTGATTCAGTTTGTACTGTACTTTATACTCACTGACAAATCCATTCATATTGCCACCACGCGGATAATAGCGAAATGCATCCAAAACTGCCGGTTCTTCCAGTTCCAGTCCGATCCAGCGTTTTTCTACATCCTGTGCATCATTTGTACGCCAGTTTGTATGCCAGTGCGTTCCTTCATCTTCATCCAGAATGTACTCTGCCGGTCCTTCTGTTCCACTGCCATTATACTCACTTTCTGCAAATGCAGTGAGCCTTCCAATCGGATAATCTCTGTCACCGGATTCTGGTGTCTCTTCTGTCTCTTCTCCAAGACGGAGTTCAAATACATTTCTTGTATTGTGATCTTCTGACTCAACAATGATCTTCTTGATATTGTTGAAAGTCGGAAGAATAGTCACTGACGCATTATCGGCTGCTTTTGCCTCTACCTCTGCAAAAATAGCAGGTGTAGAATAGCTTCCCTGTGCCAGTGCACTTTCCGGTACCGGATTGCCATTTACAATGACTTCTTCCAGCTTCGCTGTCGTATTCGATACGAAGCTTCCCTGTGCCACCTTCAACTCGATCTCAGTAAGTGCAGTACAAGGTTTCCATCTGGTTCCTGTCGGTGCACTTGCGTTCGTAAGCTTGAATTTGATAAAAGTCGCTGTCGTCGGTGTGAAATCATACGTATATGGTTTTACCCGTCCACTTTCTTCCCCGATCGTCTCCGTTACTGCAAGCTTGTTCCAGTTGGTTCCATCCTCTGAAACCAGAATCTCTGTTGTTCCTGCATCCGGATAACGCATACTTCCGCTGTCCTTTGCAAAATGCATCACAATCTGTCCTAGTCTCTGCTGGGTTGCATACTCAAATGTGATCTCTGCTTTACTATTACCATTCTGGGAACTCTGCCAGTTGCTCCATGCAGTCGGGTTTGCTCCTCCACTTGTGTTATCACTGATTGTTGTTGATCCGTCCACAATTGCAGAAAGTGTATCTGACTGTTCGCCTTCCGGAATGCTCTGTGTCAGATTCATTACCTTTCCGGACACGCTGCTTCCAACTGTGATCTGCTCTGTCTGTACACGGATTGTTGCACTTACCGGAATTTCATCACCGAGTACATCTGCTGTCCCATTTACCGTAACAATTCCTTCTTCTGCAAGCTGATCAGCCGATATGTCATCCCAGTTTACTCCAAATGAAGCGGTCAGAATGGTTCCGTCTGTAAGAACCGCCGGCCTGGATTCCGGAAGAATCGGTACAGTTCCAACTGGTGTTGAGGTTGAGTAATTCAGAAGTCCTCCAACTTCATCAATAACATTTACATTGACTGTTACCTGATGTCCTTCAATCTGCCCCTGCACATTAAAGTTTCCTGACTGCTGTACCATCTCCTCTCCGATCGCATCCCATGTCACTGCTTTGCTTTCTTTGCTTCCATCAGTATAACGAGTTTCAATCGTTGTCGGAAGTACCGGGATATTTCCAGTCTTGACATAATAGGTCTTTGACATCCAGAAACTGTCGATCTCTTTTTCTTCTGGTGTGCCATCTGATACAGAATAAGTTGTGACGGTTGCTGCTGCACTTTCCAGTCCATCTGCCGTAGCTGTCACAGTAAATGAACCACCAGTTTTCGTAGACTGCACGATTGCCAGAACTTTTCCACTGAATGCTTTTCTGTTATCTGCAAGATAAGAATCGTGATCCGGAGAGCTTCCGTTATCTACACCAACCAGAACTCCATCACCTTCTACGTTAAATGTAACGCGGTTTTCTGCATCCGGAACAATATTTCCATTCTGGTCTGTCACATCAACTGTCACATAAGATAAATCTTTTCCATCCGCAGCAATCTCGGTTCTGTCTGCTGACATCTGCAATTTTGCAGCTTCGCCAGTCGTTGTCACGCTGGAACGTCCGTCTGTATTTTCAATGATATTTCCATCTGCGTCATATGCAACGGCCTCCAGTGTTCCATCCGCATACGGAACCTTCCAGGTAAGATAAAGATTCTTATGCTCGGTTCCGTTCTTATCTTCTCCCTCGTAAATCTGATAGGTATAACCTGCAGCTGTTGTTTTCTGTGTAAATGCTTTCTTTCCAAGAGACTGTCTTTCTCCACCTGCCGGCGTAAAGAACAACTCGACCGATGCTGCATCCGAATATACAACTACCGGAACCTTTCCACTGTTGTCTTTATAGACTACATTTTCATTCCATGCCGGAAGTACATGTAAGGTGTGCACCTGATCATTCCACTGACTCTGATAGAAGTAATAGCTGTCTTTCGCAAAGCCTGCGGTATCCACGATACCAAAGTAAGAGCTCTTCGGTGCCGGCCAGCTTCCTACTGATCCTGCTCCGGTTCCATTCCAAGGTGTCGGCTCACCGATATAATCAAATCCGGTCCAGACATATTCTCCTGCAAGGTAATCTCTTGTAATCGTTGTATACCATGCATCACTTGCTACACTGCCCCAGCCTACAGCAGAATTATCATAGGATGTAAGCTGCTTGTCGGAAGTCTGGCTTCCACCGTTGATCCGATTATAGATTCCACGGCTGTTGATCGCAGAAGCAGTCTCAGAACCGTACATCAGCCATTCTGGATGCAATTTATGCCAGTTGTCATACTGCCAGCCTGCGCAATAGTTAAATCCAACGGTTCCACCTGCTGCATTTAATGTATTGCCAATACTTTCTGCTTCACTCCAGTTGGCTTTCAGCTTGTTATCTCCGGTTGTCATCGGTCTTGTTGTATCCAGCTCTTTTACCCAGTTCACCAATTGCTGGGCAGTTGCCGGATAATTGGAAACGCCACCGCTGATTCCTTCCATAACCTCATTTCCAAGAGACCACATAATGATTGATGGTGCATTGTATCCTCTCTTCACCATTGCTGTCAGGTCAAACTGTGCCCAGGTCATACCGTCCCCTGCACCTAAAATCTGATTGTCCCCGTCGATTTTCTGATTGAACCATTTTGCATAGTCATTACTGTTTCCATTTTTTGCATAAAGCCAGGTATCGAAAGCTTCATCGATCACCAACATCCCCTGCTCATTGCATGCTTGGATCAGCTCATCAGCTGCAGGGTTATGTGTCACTCGAATCGTGTTACACCCCATCTGCTTCAGGATCTCAATCTGTCTTGCAATTGCGCGGGCATTTGCCTTTGCACCAAGTGCTCCCTGATCATGATGCATACATACACCTTTTAGTTTTGTATTCTGTCCGTTCAGCGAAAATCCTGTATTGTTATCAAAATCAAAATACCGGAAACCATATTCTGTATCGTAAACATCTACTGTATTTTCTCCAAGCTTTACTTCTGTTCTTACAGTATAAAGTGTCGGACTGTCCACACTCCAGAGCGCCGGACTTTGTGCCTCAAGTGTTATTTCGATTTCATCACTTTCTCCGGATGCAACAGTTTTAGCTTCGGTTGTCACTGTTCCGATTGCTGCACTTTCATCTTTGCCTTTTGGAAATACCGTGTGCGTCAAGGTTACAGCCTGTTCATCTTCAGAATCATTCACAACCTGTGTGCGGACATCCATATTGACAGTTCCACCCTGTTCTGCTTTCAGGTTCTCAGTCGTAATCTGCGTCCCCTCAAGATCCACATGAACCTTTTCTGTCATGGTCAGATTTACACTTCTGTAAATACCACTTCCGGAATACCATCTGCTTGAAGGCGTCTTGTTCTCCACCTTTACTGCAATTGTATTTTCCTCACCATATTTCACATAGTCTGTTATGTCAAATGAAAATGGTGTATATCCGTATGGATGTGTTCCAAGCTTTTCTCCATTTACCCATACAGATGCATTCATATAAACACCGCTAAAATCAACACGGATCTCTTTTCCTTCCGCAGCTTTATCTATGGTAAAACTTTTCCGGTACCATCCTGTTCCCCCTGGAAGATATCCACTTTCTGCTTCCATAGATTTTGAATAATCCTGTTCAATGCTGTAGTCATGCGGAAGCGAAACCTGGCGCCATTTCGAGTCGTCGAAATTTGCTGTCTGCGCATTTTCCACATCTCCCAGATTGAATTTCCAATTACTGTCAAAATTGATCGTTCTCTGATCCGTCGATTTCCCGTAATTGCTTACGTAAACCGCTTCCGGATCTGAACTCATCTGTGTCTGTGAATTGGATCTTACTTTCACCTCTTCACCTGCCGCCACAGGCAATGTCATTCCCTGTACCGTGAACAATGCCGCAAGGCAGGCAGCCCCGGCACGGACATACCTTTTTCTTGTTTTCATCTTTTCCTCCAATGTTTTTATTCCTCTTTATAGACACAAAAAGACAGGGGGGTGCTATTACTCTCCTGTCTTTTTGTTTTGAGGTCTTGTCCTCGTTATGAGCTATTCCTCATTACGATCTTTATCTGTACTCTGATTCTTTTTCATGTTTTTGTAGACATTTATAGTTCCAAACCCGATCAAACCAACACCAACTATCAGAAACAGAATCGTCGCCACGATCATAACAAGCTGCTCATTACCATGACTTGTGGAAATCGCCCTGAACATCTGGTATGCCAGTGTCAGCAGATAAAACCCGGCCATTGCATAAATCGCCAGTCTTGCATTTTTCTTCCATCCGTCATTCTCCGGCATCTTATTCTCGTCCATAACATTTCCCAGCCTTTTCTTTTTATTTTCTTACCAGATATTTTCTCATATCAATTGCACATGCGATCAGAATAATCAGACCTTTGATCACATACTGCATATTCTGACTTACTGCCAGGAACTGCAGTGCAACGAAGATGATTCTCAGAATGAACACCCCTAAAACAACGCCGCTGATCTTACCGGTACCACCTACAAAAGATACACCACCGATTACACAGGCGGCAATCGCATCACACTCGTAGTTCAGACCTGTATTTGCCTGGTTGGAACCGATACGTGCAGATTCAATAAATCCAGTGATACCATACATGCATCCTGCAAGTGTATGTACCAGAATGGTTGTTCTCATAACATTTACACCAGATACATTGGCAGCTTCCGGGTTGGAACCAACTGCGAACATATTCTTTCCAAATGTTGTCTTATTCCACATGAACCACATGAATACAACTACGACACAAGCGTACCATACATAGTTCGGTATCGGAACGCCACGGATCTTTAAGAAACTTCCTGTTACAAAATTCTTAAAGGATTTGTCCAGTCCGGAAAGTGGCTGTCCGTTGTTACCGTTCAGCATAATGTACATCAGAAGGATTCCGTATACGATCAGCTGTGTTGCCAGTGTTACAATGAATGGATGTAAGTGGAATTTCGCTACGAAGAATCCATTTACCCATCCAACAATACCTCCGACTACGATTACGATCAGAATAACCAGTGGTATCGGAAGAACCGGAAGATCCGGGAAAATTTTGGTTGCATAAGTTACTGACTGCAAAAGTGATGCAGAAATACATGCTGTAAGACCTACAACACGTCCGGCTGAAAGGTCTGTACCG
This sequence comes from Coprococcus sp. RTP21204st1_G4_RTP21204_210225, assembly GCF_040915385.1. Taxonomy (NCBI): domain Bacteria; kingdom Bacillati; phylum Bacillota; class Clostridia; order Lachnospirales; family Lachnospiraceae; genus Coprococcus; species Coprococcus sp. RTP21204st1_G4_RTP21204_210225. The sequence continues at coordinate 36,071 of NZ_JBCPDP010000020.1, forward strand.
GTAAGTACGATCGTTCCTGCAATACCACACGCGATCGGAATGTTCGCTGCAGACAGCGAGATAATGTTAACAATAGATGCCACGCTCAGGAATCTGCTGTTCTGTGTGTAAGTGTAAATAACTGCGATAATGATCAGAAGATAAATCGCATTATTGATAAGTCCTTCTTTCCACGCTTTTACCTTGTCTGCGGAATCCAGTGCTTTGTATTCTGCATAGCGTGATTTTATATTTGCAAATGCTTTCATCTGGGAAGCCTCCTTCTTTTTGTTTGAAAATTACACATACTTTGCTGCGTAAGTCATGATCAGTTCCTGTGTCGCCTCTTCTGCGTCAATCTCTCCGGCAAGTCTTCCACCGGACATAACCATGATACGGTCACAGATTCCGAGAAGCTCCGGCATTTCTGAAGAAACTACGATAACTACTTTGCCGCGGTTCGCAAGATCGATGATGAGCTGATAGATCTCATACTTTGCACCGACATCGATTCCTCTTGTCGGCTCATCCAGAAGCAGTACTTCCGGATCGGTAAGAAGCCATCTTCCAAGGATAACCTTCTGCTGGTTTCCACCGGAAAGTGCACGGATCTTTGTCTCCTGCGACGGTGTCTTTGTCCGCAGCGCATCAATATATTTCTGCGTATCTTCTTTCATGGATTTTTCACTCAGATAAAATCCTTTTTTGTGTCTCTTTAAGCTGGAGATAACGGTATTTTCACGAATGTTCAGGATGCCGAAGATACCGGTTGCTCTTCTCTCTTCTGTCAGAAGTGCAAATCCGTTCTTGATCGAATCCTGTGCATTCTTATTGCTGACTTGTTTTCCGTCAAGTTTTATCGTTCCTGATTTCCTGGTTGCAATTCCAAAAATTGTCTCCAGAGTTTCTGTACGCCCACTTCCGTCAAGTCCGGCAATTCCAAGAATTTCTCCTTTTCTTGCTTTGAAGGAAACATCATTCAGGATCGAATACATTCCGGAAAGGTGTTCCACTTCAAGCGCTACATCGCCCGGTTTATTTGTCTTTGGCGGGAACTGATTGGTAAGCTCACGTCCAACCATCAGGCGGATGATATCATCCATCTCCAGATCATCTGCTTTCTCGGTTGCTACCCAGGTTCCGTCACGCATGATCGTGATTTCGTCTGAAATCCGTTTGATCTCTGCCATTTTATGTGAAATGTAAATGATTCCGCATCCTCTCTTTTTCAGCATCTCAATGATATCAAACAGATGCTCTACTTCCTGCTCTGTAAGGGAAGAAGTCGGCTCATCAAATACGATGACTTTTGCATTCACAGATACTGCTTTTGCAATCTCTACCATCTGTCTCTGTGATACCGGCATCGTACTCATGATCCTTTTCGGATCTACATCAATTTTCAATTCTTCAAATACTTTTTTTGTGTCGTCATAGATTTTTTTCTCATTTACCATGACGCCGCCCACTTTCGGGTAACGTCCGAGCCAGAGATTATCCATGACGTTTCTTTTGAGCGCCTGGTTCAGTTCCTGGTGAACCATTGCAACTCCATTTTCAAGAGCTTCTTTCGAATTCTTGAAATTAATCTCTTTTCCCTCCAGCTCAATCTTGCCACTGTCTTTGTCATAAATTCCGAAAAGGCATTTCATCAGTGTTGACTTTCCGGCTCCATTTTCACCCATCAGTGCATGGACAGTGCCTGCTTTAACTGTCAGGGACACATGATCTAATGCTTTTACGCCCGGAAATTCTTTACAGATATCCGTCATCTGCAGTAAAACATCCTGTTTCATAGCTGTCCTCCTGTCTCTCATCTTCTAATCTCGCATACCTTTCGAACCTGCCGCTATGCAGTTCCATCCGGCTGCGTCACAACTTTAGAAAAGGTGGCTGGCCAACCACCTGGCCGCCACCTTTATTTTTTACATTTTTATTTTCCTGAGTATTCCTGGTAAGGAATGAAGATCTTGTTGCTTACTTTTTCGGAAATATTGTAAGAATCTGTTCCATCCATCAGATCTTTTCCACCTGCTGCATTCTTAGCAAGGTCTGCGATACAAGCTGCCATACCATCTGCATCCTGTTTAACAGTTGCTGTCATCTTGCCATCAGCGATCAGCTGTTTTGCTGCGTCTGTAGCATCAACACCAAATACCGGGATCATCTTGCAGTCTTTGCCTGTTCCAAGGTTGTATCCCTTATCATTCAGAGCTGAGACTGCACCCTCTGCCATACCGTCATTGTTGCAGATAACAAGTTCGATCATGTTATTGCTTCCTTCGTTGTACTGGGAAAGGTTGGTTGTCATATAGTTGTTAGCTGCTGTTGCACTCCAGTTACCATCCTGGTCAACCTGATATTTGTCACTGTTAGAAGCGTCAAAGTATTCCAGTGCCGGTTTGCCGGCGTCTGTGATGATCTTATCTGCATCTTCTACAGCAAACTGTGTACGGTAAATAGCTTCTGCATTTCCGAGCTGTCCCATGAACATTGCGTAAGAGATCTTTCCATCTCCGTTGAGATCCATTTCATCAAAATGTTCTACTACATAGTTACCGATCATTTCGCCCTGCATATGTCCTGCTTCCGGAGCGTCTGTTCCTACGAATGCGCACTTTTCATAGCTTCCAAGTACATCGCCTTCTGTCTTGTCATCTTCGATCGCACGGTTAAAGAAAATAACCGGGATTCCTGCTGCTTCTGCTTTTTCAACGATCTGAGAAGAAGCATCTACAGAACCAGATGTAACGATGTTGACGATCAGTGCTGTAGCACCTGTCTGGATCGCTGTATCAATCTGTTCGTTCTGTGTTGTCTGGTTGCTGTTTCCATCATAGTCCTGATATTCAACACCCATCTCGTCAAGTTTTGCATCGAGTGCTGTACGGACAGATGCGATATAAGTATCAGAATAGGTATAGTAGAATACTGCGATATTAGCGTCTGATGATTTCTTATCACTGCTTCCACCATCACTGTCACTCTTACCGGAGCCCCCGCATCCTGCAAGCATTCCAAGTGCCATCACACCTGCGAGCATCGCTGCTACAATTCTTCTTTTCATAATTTCGTTCCTCCTTGTATAACGTTTACTTGATGATACGAGTATAACAAGAAGGGAATAAAACACCCATGTGAAAAACTACGAGGAGTTTGTGAATTTCAACGTTTATATAAATTTTTACTTAATTTCGTCCATAAATGTTTCAAATGCCCAATTCTTTAAAAAGCTGTAGTCCAAATATTTTTCAGACTACAGCTTCTATACTTCCGAGCAGCTACAAACATTTCACCCGTTACTTTTCTTCAAATGAAAACAGCGCCTTCTGGCTCTTATCATCATACATATTTTCTCTTGTCACCAGAATACTGCTGGTTGCCGTCTCTTTCTTTTCCGGCTTCTGACCATTCAGTAGTGTATTGATCTGCTCAATCCCCAGGTATCCCATCGCATATGGGTTCTGGACGATCAGCGCATCTACATTTCCTTTTTCCAGCATTCCAATGGATTTTACGTTACTGTCAAACGCAACAACCTGCGTCCGCTCTCCGGCGCCAAGTGCTTCTACCGCATCCCCGACTCCAAGGGTTGTCCATTCATTAAATGTCACGATCACATTGATCTGCGGATTGTCAAGCAACATCCTCTCGGTGCCCTCTCTTGCGTCGGTGATCGTAGACTTCACATTGATGGACGCCGTAATATTTGCCCGGTCATCATTAAGAACCGTATCCCGGAATCCCTTTTCACGAAGCTGCCCGTTCTCCGTACTCTTATCAAAATTTACGATTCCGATATTTAGATTTTCCGCCGGATTGCCAAGCACTTCTTCTCCTGCCATACATCCGGCTTCATAATTATTTGTACCAATATAGCATTCCACAGCCTCACTGTTTACCGGACTGTCCACAACCACAATTCTGATTCCTGCCTTTGCCGCACGGTCGATTGCTTCCGCATTCTTTTCAAAATCAATGGCAGAGAACAGAAGTGCATCTACCTGTTCCCGGATTGCCCGGTCTATCATTTCATTCTGCGCCTCATAATCTTCCTCACCGTCTCCATCCGGTCCTTCGCACACCAGATCCAGATTATATTCCGCACTTGCCGCACCGGCTCCCGCATATGCAGACTGCCAGAAAGAAGAATCCATGGATTTTGTCAGAAACACTACTTTTTTCTTCTCGATGACGCTATTTGTACTGCCTTCTTTTCCTTCCCCAAGTCCGTCACCCGTCAGGACAAAAAACAGAATTGCAAGTAGGATCACACCTGCACCAATTGCAATAAATGGTTTTCTTCTACTTTTTCTCATATTCTTCCTCCCTGACCTTCGGCATACGGATCGTCACACAGGTTCCTTCATCCAGCTCACTTGTGATATTCAGTCCATAATTGCTTCCAAAATAAATCTTGATCCGGTCATTTACATTCTTGATTCCGATTCCGGTACGGTCTCCCGGCTCTTTGCGCAGAATCTCCCGGCACTGTTCTTCCGTCATACCGATTCCGTTATCCTCCACCTGGAAAATAATATCTTCTCCATCCTCAAAAATACGGATCCAGATCTCACCCTCATCGATCATCTGCTTTACACCATGATAAATTGCATTCTCGATAATTGGCTGCAAAGTAATTTTGTTACAAAGATACGAAAGGCACGACTCTTCCACCTCAAATGAATAGGTAAATTTGTTCTTATACCGATAATTTTCAATCTTCAAATAACTCTTTGCATGTTCCACTTCTTTTTCGATCGGAATCAGCTCATGCCCTTTACTGATACTGATACGGAACAGCCTTGCAAGTGCCGTAACCATCTCTTCTGCATCTTCATTTTTCCCGTCTTCACACATCCATGCAATCGCATCCAGTGTATTATACAGGAAATGTGGATTGATCTGCGCCTGAAGCGCTTTCAGCTCTGTTTTCCGCAGTGTGATTTCTTCCTGTCTGACCTGCTCCATCAGCTTCTGGATCTTCACAACCATGTGTTCAAACGAGTTAGATAAAGTCGTGATCTCTGTAGTTCCCGCCATCGGCTCAAATACAAAATTTTCAGCATTTTTTTCAAACCGGTGCATGTCATCAGCAAGCTGCCTTACCGGTGCTGAGAACAGTTCTGAAAATGCCCATCCGAGAAGAAAGACTGCTCCCATAACCAGACACAGGACGATCAGAAGTCTGGATACCGCACTGCTTACCTTCTCCGTAATCATTTCATCTACATAGCAGACACCTACAATTTTCCAGTCACAGTTCTCCAGATTTTTCACAGTATAGATCGCCTGTTCCTGAATATGTGTCCCTTCTTTTAAATCCATTCCCTTCTCTTCTTTTAACCCGGAATAAATGAGCTGCTGCTGTGGATGATAGATCAGATTGCCTTTTTTGTCCGCGATATAGGCATAGCCGTGCTGCCCGATCCCTACATCATCAACATAATTGGCAATGTCAGAAAAACGGATGTCAATATTTACCTGTATACTGGTTCCGTCTTCTTTCTGAATCTTCTGGTAAACGGTTACAACCCATGGATAATATCCCTCAAACAAAGATTCCACATATGGTTTGGTTATACGCAGCCTGCCATCGTCATCTTCCATTTCGGTACTCTGAACAATGCGATAATTCTCTTTCAGCTTCTGCCCTCTGTTCCAGTAACGCAGAAGCTCCCCATCTTCACCACAGATTGTTACCGCTACTACATCGGAACGGATATTTACCAGATTCTGGATATATTCCTCAGAATGATTATTCTCATGACGCATTCTCGCCACGATCCCTTCCAGTATGATCCGCATATCCTGTGTATAATTCTCAACCGTATTCTGTACCTGTTCACAGCTCTGGGAACTGCTTGTCACTGCACTTTGCTCCATTGCATTCCGATAAATCTGAACAAAAATAAGCGTTGCAGCCACTACCGAAATCAGGACGATTCCCATTACCATTGCAATAAACACACCGGAAATAGATATATTCCATCCCTTGTGCTGATCTGCTTCTTTTTTACGCCTGTTCATGTTCCCTCCTGTATTTGTTCGGTGATACTCCAGTCAGCTTTTTGAAGCAGTGGCTGAAATAATACTGATCCTTATAACCACACAGCTCTGTAATCTCACCGATCTTCATACCGGTACACTGCAGAAGCTCCATTGCCTTTTCAATTCGTTTTTTCGTCAGGATCTCAACCAGTGAACTGCCTGTCGTCTTTTTTATCAGACTGCTGAGATAATTCGGCGACACCCCGATCTCTTCACTGATGATCATAACAGACAGATCCTGTTGGGCATAGCGGTCCTGTATGATCTGCACTGCCTGCTCGCAGATCACCTCGCTGCTCTTCTTTCTCTGATCCATAAGCATTTTTTTAGCCTCCATACACAGCATTTTTATGATCTGAAAATTCTCTGCCATACGTTCCATTTCACGCATCTGCTGCATGGAATATTTTTTCTGAAGAACTTCTACACCACATTCCCCGATTGCCATATAAATAACCTTATATACTGCCGCCCCGATCTCAGTCAAAAGTATCGTACTAAGTACCAGTGTATTCTTGCCTCCATTTCGCAGTTTCTTTTCCAGATCATCCAGATAAATCTCCAGATCCTCTGCCATTCCACCACGTAAAAAATTCTCCATCGTTGCTGTAATTTCCTGTATTTCTCCCTGTTCCAATCCCGATCCGTGCTCTGCATCGGAAATGAAATAGACACTGCTTTTATCCTTTCTGGAATAACTGAGCGCATTCATTGCCTCCAGATAGCTCTCTCTGCATTTTCCAAGAGTATTCACACTCCTGCTTACCCCGACCTGACAGCAATATCCCATAATACGCTCCACACTCTGAACAATTTCTTCTACAATAATATGTAAATACTTACCCATACCTCCCGGAGTCGTCGCGATCAGCGATACCACTCTTCCTTCCAGATGGCAGCTTACATAATGAACATATTTTTTCAGGATCATATCAACTGCATTTACACTGCTATAGCTTGTCTGATCCTTTCCATTTGCATCACGGATTCCGGTTACAAGCACCACGTACTGCATATTATCCGGCTTTGGATTACGGATCAGCTCACATTCCTCTGCCCGCTCAAGAAGTGCCTCTTCGGACACCCGTTCATTCTGAAAGCTGTCGAGCAAAAGCGGAATAAGGAATTGCGTCTTGCGGATGTCCAGCTTCTCTTTTCTTTCTTTTGTAAATTCTTCCACTCGCTGATCCATGGCTTTTTTAATCTTTATCAATTCCGCCTCGATCTCTTTTGCTGAAATCGGCTTCAGCATATAGCTTACAATATTATATTGAATTGCCTGCTGCGCATAGGTAAAATCATCAAATCCACTTAAAAATGCGATCTGTACCATTGGGCGAACTTCCCTGACCGCCCGTGCCAGCTCAATCCCCGATAAAAATGGCATCTTGATATCGGTAAGAAGCAGATCTGGTTCCAGCTTTTCAACCAGTTCCAGCGCGTCTGCACCATTTTCAGCTTCCCCGACCACTTCAAAACCAATCTCTTCCCACTTTACCCTGCGAACAAGACTTCTTCGGATTTCCTCCTCATCATCAGCAACAACAACTGTATATTTCATATTTCTCCTTTTTTCACTTACTGTCAAACTTTCATCTGGTTACAGTTTCTCTTTTTATATTATAGAAGATTCATATCCACTTTTCCATAAATATATCTCCACTTAAATTTGTAAAATTCTACGATTGTATACACAATAATAGTATAAAAAACGGACAGGCTGAATAGCTTTTCAGTCTGTCCGCTTTTTACATCTTCTTATGCTGTTTTAAAAATTACATTTTTATAACGATTCAATGCAGTATAAAGGACTAATCCAAGCACACCACATCCGACAACTTCTCCGACACCAACTGTCAACATCATAAACGGAATTGGAAGTGCTACTCCATATCCGTAACGAAGTACAAACGGAACGATTACTGTGTTAGCAATAATCGGTGGTAACGGTGCAAGGAAACGGTTTTTGTTACGAAGCTGATAAGTAAAAAATGCTCCGATCAAAGTTGCAATGCTTCCGAAAATGATATCCGGCAGGATTGCTCCTCCGAGAATGTTTCCAACAATACATCCAACGAAAAGTCCAGGAATCGCTGCCGGTGTAAATACCGGAAGGATCGTAAGTGCTTCTGCAATACGTATCTGTACTTCTCCGAATGAAAATGGTGCAAATACATAAGTAAGCACCACGTAGATTGCAGCGATCATCGCTGCCTGAGTCATAAATGCTACATTCTTGTTCTTCATATGAAATTCTCTCCTCTAGTTTTGTTTTACGAGTGGAAGGTCACGAACACTCGATTCATTTTCGCGCAGCAATGAGTCTGGCGTCCATGCTTACATGGACATCTGACGAATGCCGCGGAAGGCATATACTGTAAGTATATGACCTTACGCCGGGAATCGGCGAAACCCTTGTAAGACCTTGTTTTTAGGGGTTTTGTAACGGGTGTTAGTATAGCATGGGACGGATGAAAAATCAAGGTAAGTACCAAAAAATTTACGACACTGGTAAACATTTCGTTCACCCTTATAATCGAGCCGACATTTTAACGTACCAGTCAAAAATGACTAAATTTTTCTCTATAAATCAGGAGCCCGGTCACCACTTTGGCGACCGGGCTCCTGATTTAAAACATAACAAAAGCGGGTGATGGGAATCGAACCCACGTATCCAGCTTGGAAGGCTGGTGTTCTACCATTGAACTACACCCGCATGACTCTTATTATTATATTCATCATTCAACTGTTTGTCAACAATTTTTTTATTTTTTTTATTTTTTTATTTTTCCACTTTTTCTTTCCCTTACTTCATTCTGATGTTATAATGAAGAGACTCAGTGTACTGATAGGAGGGATTAAATATGAAAATTACAGAAGGCTACATGCCTTATCTTGGATACAAAACCTACTACCGTATTGCAGGCGAATGCTCCGGCAATAAAAAACCACTCATTCTGCTTCACGGAGGACCTGGTTCTACACATAACTACTTTGAAGTACTTGACCGGCTTGCTGATGAAGGTCGTGCAATTATTTCCTACGACCAGCTCGGCTGCGGTAATTCTTATGTAGAAGGACATTCAGAACTCTGGTGTTCTAAAACATGGATGAATGAACTAATCGAACTCAGAAAATATCTCGGACTTAATGAACTTCATCTTCTCGGACAGTCCTGGGGCGGAATGCTCTCAATCGAATACTTATGCGATCACAAACCAGAAGGGATCAAATCCGTTATTCTTTCCAGCACCCACCCATCTTCCAAATTGTGGGCCCAGGAACAACACCGGATGATCAAATTCATGTCCCAGGAAGATCAGGACGCCATTGCCAAAGCTGAAGCAACCGGCAATTTTGACGATCCGGCATATCTCGCAGCCAATGAACGCTTTATGCTTCTTCATGCCGCCGGCGTACCAAAAGACACCGATCCTGAATGCCTGCGCCGTCCAAAAAAAATTGGAACAGACTCTTATATCACCGCGTGGGGACCAAATGAATACACGCCAATCGGAAATCTCAGCAACTATGAGTACCGTGACAAACTGAAAAATATCAAAGAACCGGCACTTATCATCAACGGAACCAACGATCTGTGCACTCCACTGGTTGCAAAGACCATGTATGACAGTATCCCGAATTCACGCTGGGAACTTTTTGATGACTGCCGTCATGTATGCTTCGTTGAAGATACCGACCACTATTGCAGGCTTTTAAATGAATGGATGGAGCAAAACGACTAAACCTGCTCAGCGTGATTGGATATATTGTTATCTTTGACTCTTCACTTTCCATGTTTTTCTATAACCGCTCGTGGGCCAGCTAAAACAAATATCACTCTCTTTTTGTATATCAAAAAGTGCAGATCCCTGTGAAAATACAAATCTGCACTTAGCTCATCATATACGCAAAAGACGCATATTCCCGACAAAATTTTTGTTCAGGCATATGCGTCTTTTTGCACTTTTTACTGCTCTCTGAAAGTAATCTCACCCGTCTCACTGTCCATAGCTTCTACAATCGCAAGTGATTCCAGCGGATATCCAAGGTTGCGGATGATTCTTCCGCCGGACTGGAATCCTTTTTCGATCACAATTCCAATTCCCTCTACAGTTGCACCTGCCTCTGTAACCAGCTGAATCAGCCCCTGCAGCGCACATCCATTCGCAAGGAAATCATCAATAATGAGCACATGATCTTCCTCTGAAAGAAATTTCTTTGCTACAATTACCTGGTTCTTGCATTTGTGGGTAAATGATTCGACTTCTGCTACATACATCTCCCCTTCCAGATTGATGCTCTGTGTCTTTTTTGCAAATACAACCGGTACATGAAAATGCTTGGCTACAATACAGGCAATCCCGATACCAGAAGCTTCGATTGTCAGAATCTTGTTGATATTCTTATCTGCAAATCTCTTCTTGAATTCCGCTCCGATCTGGTCAAATAATTCAATATCCATCTGATGATTCAGAAAACTGTCCACCTTAAGAACATTTCCCTCTTTCACGATTCCATCTTTGACAATACGTTCTTCCAAAAAGTTCATCTTACGTTCTCCTCTTCCTTTAATATTCCATGTATTTTTTTCATTGTATCAGTCTGAGCCATGAAACGCAACCCTCTGCGCTATTTTACCAGAATCTTATAATCCTTTTCAAAAATATCGCCCGGTTCCAGTTCATTCCCCCACTCCCTGTTTTCCAGAATATGGTCAAAATCTTCTCTGTCACTTCTTCCATACCATGGCTCAATGCATACGAAAGGTGCGTGTTTTTTTGCCGGAGACCAGATTCCAAAAAGCGGTGCCTCAAATTCTACTTCCAGATAAACCTTTCCATCTGCATCCGCAAGACCGATCCTCTGTGCCTGATGATTTTCAATAATAAGTGCATCCTCATCAAATAAATGTTCCTCAAGCTTCAGACATTTTCCGAAAAGATTTAAGATTTTTGTCCGTGGACAAAGTGCACCTTCTTCATTCAGGATGCTGCTCATGAGCGGTCCTTCTGTATCAAATACCAACTGACAATCCTCCTGCTTTTCTCCTTCTTTCAAAGGACAGTTAAATGCCGGATGCCCTCCGATCGAAAAATACATCTTCTTATCATTTGGATTTTCTACTTTCCACATTACTTCCACCTGACGTCCGGAGAGTCTGTATCCTACTTTCAGAATAAAATGAAATGGATATTTTCCCAAAGTACTTTCTGTATCTTTCAGTACAAACCAAATCTCTTCTTCTGTCTGGCTCTCCAGATCAAATTCCATGTCTCTTGCAAAACCATGCTGTGACAGCGTATATGTCTTTCCTTCGTATACCGACTGCTTCTGCGCATAATTTCCTACGATCGGGAAAAGAACCGGTGATGTTCTTCCCCAGAACTTTGGATCTGCCTGCCACAGATATTCCTGCTCTGTCTTATTGTCTTTTAGCGATTTCATTTCTGCGCCTGCTGAAATAACAGTCAGTGTAAGTTCTTCATTTTTCAGTTGATATGCTCCCATTTTTATGCCTCCATTCCTTTCTGTATCTACTTTTCTGCCTCTACGCCGGCAAATTGCGTATTTAACAGAATCCCGGTTAAACAAAAAGCAGGAGAAATGCTGTAAATTCAACGTTTCTCCTGCTTTTCAAACACTGCCGCAGACCGGAATCGAACCGGTACGGGTATCACTACCCACGGGATTTTAAGTCCCGGGCGTCTGCCAGTTCCGCCACTGCGGCAAGAGATGCTCAAACGGTTTTTGCGAAAAGCATACGCGCTCTGCACTGTCTTTTCAACCTCGCATCAATGGGCGGAGGTGGATTCGAACCACCGAAGCAAATTGCAGCAGATTTACAGTCTGTCCCCTTTGGCCACTCGGGAATCCACCCATTTTGTCTCTCGACAATATCTATTTATATCATAAATAAAAGAAAAGCGCAAGGGAATTTATCCAATTCTCCTGCACTTTTTCCAAATTTTTATACCCAGAATGACCACGCTGCATTCATCTGATTTATAATTGTATTCAGATCCCATTTCTTACGGCTGTTGATCTTACTGTTCGGATCATTGATCAGTACCTTGCCCTCCTCTGTCAGCCCGGAAAGGACGATAAAATGTCCCTGGTTTGTAAAATCACCCGGTCCCATACTGCAGATGATCGGATGTCCTGCCGAAAGCTCGGATTTGAGAGTGTCTTCTGACCAGTTTGTAAGCTGTGCAGAGTTTATTCCAAGTTCTGAAGCTCCTGCAGTCATAAGCGTCCAGTCTGTTCCGACTTCATCTACATAATATCCCATATTGACACTCATATCTGCCACATACTTCGGTGTAAATGAAGTATTGCCTGTAAGTCCTGTCGCCACCATGGAAAGGCTGGTCGGTCCGCATCCACCCATTCCGATATTCTCGGAACCATAAGATGCATATCCCCATACTTCGCTCCACTGGAAATATACCGGAATATGGTTCTGGATTCTGTAATCTTTCAAATCTACCGCCTGAAGTCCCTGCGCACTGAGTTCTTCCTCTGATCGTGCTGACTGTTCCGGATAATCAATCACCCACTGCAGTGCTTCCTGATGATCAAACAGCCATGTCAGCAGATCATCGGAATACTTTTCTCTGTTCAGAATGATTTCCTTCGTCTCCGGGTTTTTCTTATATAATTCGCCCAGCTGGTCTTTATACTGGTCAGAATCCAGCACCTCCTGGACTTTCTCAGCTTCTATCTCTTCTGGTGTCTTTGTTTCTGTCTCTGTCTTTGTCTTGGCAGAGGATGTCTTTTTTGCAGATTTCTTTGCATTTCCACTTCCACAAAGCATCAGGATCACAGCCAACACGATAATTCCTGCTGCTGCAAGAATGCCTGCTTTATATAGCTTTCTTTTCATCCTTTGTACTTCCCGCTTGCGCCTCGCTATTTTTTTCTGGCGCTGCTCCGCTCTTTTCCTGTCTTCTCTCATCATATGTCTATGGTTCTTCCTTCCTTAAACGACATCTCGTTAATGTTTGTTCCTTTTTACGCATATTTCAGCCTTACTTTAACATATTTCTTCATGAGAAAACAGTCTTTTCCGACAAGTTTAGAATTTTTTAAGTTTAAAGCTCTGTATAATTACTCTCCAGAGTTACCTCTGTTTTGATCTCTGTGATCACCTTTCCAGCCTCATCTTTTACGGAAATCACAGTTCCACTTTCTACCTGTGAATCCAGACTCTGACAGATAGACTCTTGGAACCGGATGGTAGAACTTTATAAAATAATCGATTTCCCGGAAAATCTGTGAAAAAAATGAAATAAAAAAGCCAGGCATTTTGATATGCTACCCTCATATAGGACAATGAAATATAAAAGTCCTATATGGGGGTATTTTCATGTTCAGAAAGAG
>NZ_JBCPDP010000021.1:0-47378 GCF_040915385.1 Coprococcus sp. RTP21204st1_G4_RTP21204_210225
CGCCAGCCATAGCATGGCTGACGATACAAAAATTTATTATTTTTTATTGTCCTCTTGACGGGGAGCATACCATTTGCATAGTGAGGGCGTTTTTTATGGTGAAAAGAGTGAGTAAAAGGGTAAGTGAGATAGTCTTTCTGATAGCAGCAGGGGGAAGCACCTATTATCTGATCGAGATCTGGTTTCGTGGATTTTCTCATTGGACTATGTTTGTGCTTGGGGGAGTTGCATTGACATTTTGTAGTTTTCAGGGCGAGGTAATGCACTGGTCTGAGCCGATGTGGATTCAGATTATCCGGGCAGTGCTTTTCCTGACATCCCTGGAATTTATGACGGGGATTATCTGTAATAAATGGCTGAAGATCGGGATCTGGGATTACCGGGATCAGCCGTTCCAGCTGTGTGGCCAGATCTGCCTGCCATTTATGGTGATGTTTTCAGGACTTTTATGCCTTGCGATCGTGCTTGGAGGAGTGGTGCTCTGGGGCGTATATGGGGAGGAAAAGCCGGAGTTTCATGTGTTGTAAAAGGGACTTAAGCATTTTTTATATGTGAAAAATGATGAAATTAAGATGAAAAGAGTCGTGGGAAACCAAACTCTTTTCATCTTTTTTTGTGGATGGTTACAAAAATGAGCATAAATGCATTTTGTTAAATGTAAAATGTTGACAATTCTAGGAAAATTAAGTAAGATACAAGAAAGGTTCAAGATAAAAAACAAGTGAATATAATCATGGAAAAAGGAGGGCAGCAGGAAAAATCGGGGAAAATATAAACTGTTTTTTATTGAATGAGAAGTATATGTTATTTGGAGGAAAACTAAAAATGAATCAATATGATGAAGCCTTAAAAAAGGAGACCGCGTTTTTGGGCCAGCCTAGGGGGGTGGGGACTCTCAGCTTTGTACAGCTTTGTTCGTCTTTTTCAAACTACGCAATGAATGCCGTAATGATCTATTACCTGTATGCAAATGCACCTGCAGGTCTTGGATTTGATAAAGCGGATGCAGCACAGTTGATTTCTTTATATGCAACTGTAGTCGGAATGACAACCATCATCGGAAGCTATGTCTGCGACCGTATTCTTGGATGTCGTAGGTCACTGCTTGTAGCCAGAATTACCGGATTTATCGGTTATACTTTACTTGCATTTCCACTTGGGGTAGTAGGATATGCAGTAGCTATGGGATGTATGGTATTCGGTTCACTCTTCGCAGGAAGATGTATCGAAACTCTGATCGGTAAATTCTACGATGAGAACGATGGAAGACGTGACAGTGCCTTCACAATTTCCTACGTAATTTCCAATATCGGTGCAGCAGCTCCGGCCCTTGCAGGTGTAATCGCAGCGAAATGCGGATATCACGCAGCATTCGCATTATCAGCAGTTCTCTCATTCTTAGGTACTGTTGCTTATATTGCTACTTACAAAAAATTCTTTGGAAATATCGGTCTGGAACCGGATGATCCGCTTCCGGCAGATAAGAAACGTTCTTTTGTTGTAAAAATGCTTATTGTTGTTGCTATCGTAGGAACAGCTTTAGCAGTTTCATTTGCAACAGGAAAGCTGAAAATATCTTCCTTTGCAAACGTAGTAAGTACTATTTCCATCTTTATCCCGCTTGCTTATCTTGTCTTCATCTACTCAAGCAAGAAGACAGAAAAGCACGAGAAAAAGAAAGTACTTTGTCTGCTTCCACCATTTATCTGTAACGCCGTTACACTTTTGATCTGGACACAGACAATTTCAATCCTTGCTATTTTCTATGAAGAAAAAGTAAACCGTGTGATCTTCGGAGTAGAAATTCCGGCAGCTTCATTCCAGACAATCCCGGCAATCTTTGCGGTTTGCTTCGGTAGTCTTCTTACCATGCTTTGGACAAAGCTTGGCAAGAAACAGCCATTCGGAACAACAAAGATGGGATTCGGAACGATCTTGTGGGGACTTGGAGCAATGATTATTGCACTCCTTTATATCATCTACCCGGGCGATGCAAAAGTAAATGCATGGTGGATCGTATTATTCTATGCAGTACTGATGGTCGCCGAAGGATTTACCTGCCCGATCGGTTACTCCATTACAGCAGTAGCAGCACCAAAAGCCTTTGTAACACAGATGATGACTGTATGGTCAATGTCTCAGTCAGTAGGAGCTGCTCTTAACATGATCCTCGTTAACTTCTATAAAGAAGGAAGCGAAGTGCCGTTCTTCATCGGAATCGGTGCAGTTGTAGCTATCCTTGGTGCAGTCGTACTCGCTTTCAGCAAGAAGCTTGCAGAAGGAATGGGAATGGAAAGAGAAGCGTAGGAAGTTTCTCAAGAATAAATCTAATAAATGTCCTCTTAAAGAAGAAGTAGTAAAAGTATCAAAAAAATCCTTGTCAGGCAGAGATGTCCGGCAAGGACTTTTTGATTTTGTAATATTTTGTAATAAAGGAGGAAAGTGAGGTGGACAGATTTAAAAGAATGCTGCGATTATTACAATATAAACTATAAATCCCTATGTACTTATATGCAGAAAAATAAAATATCAAAAGAGGAGGCGCTCAGTCATTATTATCAGTATTATAAATATAATCGTTTTACATATAACCATGTGACCTATGACAGTTTCGCCGCATGCTGCATGGCATATGAGATTAAACCGATCTGCGTCCGGCGATATGCAAAAAGAAAGCATTTTCTGCTGCGGCATGCGCTTTCCAGCTATTTGAATTATCATAATAAAAGAAAAATATATTTCTGCGGACAGGAATATATTACATTTACATCATGTTGCAGAGCATTTGGATGCAATGCATCTTATGTGTCGGCATACGCAAAACGGCACGGAATATCCAGAGAAGAAGCTTTGAAATTTTATATCAATCGGTGTCATTAAAAGCGGTGCGCAATAGAGCATGGCGAAAGAATTGTTCGGCACAAGAAGCATTCCGGCATTGTTTGAAAAGGAAGAAGAATCTGGAAATGGACGCGTTTTACTATAAAGGTGATAGGTATAAGGACTTGAAAGAATGCTGCAAGCAATATGGAATCAATGTTCAATCTGTGCATTCTTATAGGTTCCGGAATAAAGACAGCGATTATGATGAGGCGATTGATTATATTAGAAAGATTACGAAACAGCGGCAATTTATTTGGGAGGATGGAAGTGTATATGAATCAATCAATTCCTTTTGTAGAATGAAAAGTATCTCTGTAAGCAGTGTGAGAGATAAAGTGAGAAAGAAAGGGATGTCTTTACAGGAAGCGGCAAAATATTATATTGAGAGAAATAGTTATGACTGATGAGTACGCAGTATAAGCGGATGGTAGAATTTGTGAGAAATGTGTTGCTGTTTATTGCAATTATGATAAAATTAGGATAAAATAAAGATAGAAAAAAGTGAAAGGAGAGGTGGAAATGATACAAATTCGCCCAGTTTCTGATCTCAGAAATAAATTTCCTGAAATTGAGACTCTTGTTAATAGTGGAAATCCTGTGTATTTAACTAAAAATGGATATGGAGCTATGGTTGTTTTAAGTTTAGAAGAGTATGCAAGCCTCACTGATAATATCGAAATGAAGCTTGATGAAGCTGACAGACAGGCTGCGGGAACCGATGAAAGACTTTCTCACGAAAGCGTGTTCAAAAATGCAAGGAGTGCAATACATGGAAAATAAATCTTATCAGCTTCGCTACTTGTCAATATTTGAAACTGATTTGCTAAGTACGGTAAATTACATTACAAATGTCTTGAAAAATGAAGATGCAGCACATCGGTTGGTTGATGATATTGAAAGTGCCATATTGAAAAGGCTGGAAAATCCTCTTGCGTTTGAACCTTATCGTTCTGCAAAAAGGAGAGAGTATCCATATTATCGGATTTATGTGAGGAATTATGTGGTATATTATGTGGTTATCGGGAATGTTATGGAAATAAGGCGACTGATATATAAAAGCACTTGATAAGGAACTGTAAGTTACGATGTTAAAAAGTAGAAGTTACTGATGATGGAACGCCGGATGAGGGGAAACTCTCATGTCCGGTGTGAAGTGGGGGAAAGTCTGGCGATAACATCAAAGGATTACCTATCACTATAGGACCGTTTGATTGCCCTGCATCATTTGGATATTGGTTGGAAACCATCTGACTTGGAACAGAGGGAAGGACGTATTATCCGTCAGGGAAACCATAATAAAAAGGTTCATATCTTCCGGTATGTAACAGAATCCACTTTCGACAGTTATATGTGGCAGTTGATCGAGAACAAGCAGAAATTCATTTCCCAGATTATGACGAGCAAAGCACCGGTCAGAAGTTGTGAAGATGTGGACGAAGCGGCGCTGTCCTATGCAGAGGTCAAAGCACTTGCAACCGGAAATCCGGCAGTAAAAGAGAAGATGGCATTAGATGTGGATGTGGCAAAATTAAAGCTTTTAAAAGCTAATCACATGAATAACCAGTACCGCCTGGAAGATGACATTGCAAGGAATTTTCCGCAACAGATTGCAAAACTGACGGAGATTATTGCCAGCTACAAGGCAGATAAAGGAAGTACTGTTGATCGTATTTCGGTAGAGGAGTTTCCAAATTACACTATTCCCGTGATTTCATTGAAGAATCAGAAAAAAATGGTTGCAGTATTAGAAAAAATCGACGCTAAGATAAGGACTAATAATAAGATAAATGATTATTTATCATATCAATCTTCGATGGCAGCTTGACCATTCATGAGCATTGGAAGTAACCAGTCTCTTATTGAGGCTAATTCATCACTTTCTTTCTGATATTGTTCTTGAAGCATGAGCAAACAATTAAACTTGTTTAAAATAGCTTTATTATCAGGAATAAAAACTGGAATATTTTCAATATCTCCTTTGGTAATGAATTTTACAATCGAACCTGAAGCTGCAGATTTAAATGACTTTATTTGATACATGCTTGCTAAATACAGAAGAGCATAATACTCTAGGTCTGGTATTAACACATATGTTCTTTGATAAGCATTAAATTTTCCTGTATAATGCTTAACATTAAACTCTCCATTGCCGGCTATCAAAATAGATGAAGCATTGAACGCATATTCATCACATTTCAATGTATTACTTGAGCAAGTAAAGAAATTATATTTCCCATTTGGTGATGAAAAATTTGCATCTTCCTTCCCAGTAACAATATTGGTCAAAGCAGATGCAATTGTATTACGACCAGTAATATTCCCAGTTTGAGCATCATTCATCATATTTTCATACAACAAGCAAAGTAGCTGTTCTAAATAATCATTTAAAGTGGAATGGAGAAGATAGATACGATCGAGAAATTTCTATTGTAAAAGAGTCATGACCAAAGAGAAATATCTAAATTATATAGATAGCCTTGTTATCCAGTAATTCAAGGAGAACGAATCAACTATCAAAATAAATAATGTTTTGAATACGGGGATGAAGTAGAAAGGAAAGTACCATGACAAAGGATGAAGTAAAAAAACTCTGGATGGACAGTCCGGAATCACTACAATTTTTAAATAATGCTACAAAATTTTATAATTTAATGATGATGTATCGTTGTGCTATTCGGGAGATACAAACTAAACTTGAGGTTTTGGATGATGAATTTTCAGTTGAGAACAATCGAAATCCTATTTCTTTTATAAAAACAAGGATTAAGAAGCCCAATAGTATTTACAATAAATTGCAGAAAATGGGACATGATTTTACAACAGAAAATATACAGACATATTTAAATGATGTAGCAGGCGTTCGAATAGTTTGTGCGTTTATTGACGATATTTATATGATATCAGATTTGATTACCCAACAGGATGATATTAAAGTTATTGAAATAAAAGATTATATAAAAAATCCAAAACCAAATGGTTATCGAAGCTATCATATGATTGTTGAAATACCAGTATTTTTTGCTAAGGGTAAAACACCTATGCGTGTAGAATTACAGATCCGAACCAATGGTATGGATTTCTGGGCAACATTGGAACATCAACTTCGCTATAAAAAAGGAATTGAAGAAATGCCTGGTTATGATGAGATAAGTGAAGAATTACTTCATTCTGCAAGAGCTATCATTGAAGCGGATAATGAAATGCAGAGAATAAAAGACAAAATTGGTATGTTTCATGAAATTTAGGCAGAAAACTGAGCAAGTAGGAAGGTGGAATATATATGAAGCAAGATACTTTAGAGGGCAAAGCAAAAACAAAAAATGGGGTAAAACGGCTGTGTTTTTCCATAGTCTGCATTCTTCTGGAAGTAATTTTTATTATTACTATCGTAACACGCTTGAATGAATATGCAGAAATTATAAATTTATTTACAAGGATTTTGAGTGGAATCTTGGTTTTGGGATTGTACGCATCAGATAAGACCTCTTCTATGAAAATGCCTTGGGTCATCTTAATTCTAATCTTCCCAATTATGGGTGTAGGCCTGTATTTGTTGATTGGTTTGAATGGTGGCACACATAAAATGCGTGAACGATATACAGAAATTGATAGTAAATTATTACCAATGCTTCCTGACAATCAGGAGTGTTTGAGTAGAATAAAAGAAACGATTCCGAAAGCAGGAAATATCGCAAGTTACATACAAAGAAATTCGCAGTATCCAATCTATCAGAATACAGATATTGTGTATTTTGATGAAGCAGTGACAGGATTAGAGGCACAGCTTAAGGATTTGAAGAAAGCACAGAAATTTATCTTCATGGAATATCATGCGATAGAAGACGCTGAAGCATGGCATAAGATTCAAGATGTTCTGGAAGAGCGAGTAAAAGCAGGTGTGGAAGTTAGAGTATTCTATGATGATATGGGTTCTATAGGCTTTATTAATACAGATTTTGTGAAAAAAATGGAGCGAATAGGAATTCATTGCCGTGTATTCAATCCGTTTATGCCAGGTTTAAATCTGTTTTTGAACAACCGTGATCATAGAAAAATAACAGTTATTGATGGAAAAGTCGGATTTACAGGTGGATATAATCTCGCAAATGAATATTTTAATTACACACACCCGTACGGACAGTGGAAAGATACAGGTATTCGTTTAGAAGGAGATGCTGTTCAGTCGCTTACGGTGACATTTTTGGAGATGTGGAATGCAGTAAGTGATAAGGATGCTAATGATTCTGATTTTAGTAAATACCTTTTCCATTATGATTATGCGGCACAGCAAACTGGGTTTGTTCAACCTTATGCAGACAGTCCTATGGATAATGAGCAGGTAGGAGAAGAAGTTTATATCAGTATGATAAATAAAGCTGAAAAATACTGTTGGTTTATGACTCCATATCTAATCATAACAGATGAAATGACACATGCGTTATGCCTGGCTGCTAAGCGAGGGGTAGATGTAAGAATTATCACACCGGGTATCCCTGATAAGAAGTTCATTTATAATATAACTCGTTCTTTTTATCATGGATTAGTTAAACATGGTGTTCGTGTTTATGAGTGGACTCCTGGTTTCTGTCATGCAAAAATGAGTGTGGCAGATGATTGTATGGCAACCTGTGGAACAATTAATCTGGATTATCGAAGTTTATATCACCATTTTGAAAACGGCTGTTTTATGGCAGATTGTCAGGCAGTTGTGGAAATAAAAAATGATTTGATAAGAACGATGGGAGAATGTCGTGATGTGACAGACCAATATCAAACCGGACGAAGTGCATATTTGCGACTGGGACAATTATTTATGAGATTATTTGCTGGATTGCTATAAGAATCTGATGAAACGACCTTTCAAAAAACAGTTGATTTAGAAGTTAACTGTTTTTGAAAGGCCGTTTTTGTTATATCTAACAGTCTGTTGTACAAAGAAGATTTTGCATGGATGAAAAAACAAACCTTGTTGAGGTTAAATTGAGTTTTCCATTGTATTGTATGTGTTTCTTTTAATCGTAATAATGGCAGGTAAGGAGCTGTATATGGTAGTCAGTGGATGTCTTGTGATACGAAAGACAGGAAAAGTACATGGTGCAGACTGGCATGGAAAGATAGTAACCTTTTTATTATATGGAACTGCAGCGGTGCATATTATATGGTTCCACATTACACCGATGGTATCAGATCTGTTGATTGGTTTGTGCGCTATAATGATGGTCATATCGGTCGCTCTGTATATTATCCAGAATACCAGGACTCTTAAGGGAGAGACTGTATAAGCAATTTTATATTGCAATGACTAGAAAAATATTTAGGAGAAGATAGATATAAACAGTAAGTCAAACACACAAACTATGGAGTCTTTAGTCGGTTTAATAAAATTTTAGATAGAAAATAAATCATTCAATGTCATTTAGATAAGGTTTTTTATGACAAAAAGACAGATTGCATATCTGCCTCATAATGCAGTATAATAGTAACGAGATTTATGTAACCCGATACATGAAATCCCTATTTCTCTTTGGACTGAGGTGGATAGGATATTTTCGATTGTACCTGACAGGTGTCAGATACTTTTGTATGAGAAGCATGGTCTCTGTTTCATCACCGCCGTGTTTGAGATATGCCCTGCATATGTTTACTGCATTTGAAACGGATTTACTCTGCATCTGGAGCATAAACTGAATATACTCGCGGAAAGAAAGTTTGCGGTTCCTGGTAAAATCACTTTCCGGATTACGGCAGAACATGGAGTGAATTTCATCGAGTTCTGTGATGCAGTTGTCGAGTGTGGATTTTAAATTAGATAAGAAAAAATCAGCCATAATGAGCCTCCTTGAAATATGTTTATAATCAAGGCTTGCGCAACATATATTGGCTTACTTGTCAACTGTTTTTTGTAATATTTTTAAAGTTTTTAGGCATAAAAACAGTGGCTTTCTATGACAGAAAACCACTAAAATGATGCTTAACTGAATGGCATTGCTTTATAATCACTTTGAAAATGGATGTTTTATGGCGGATAGTCAGACAGTTTTGGATATAAGAGATGATCTTGGAGCAACAATGAATGAATGTAGGGAAGTGACCGAAAAGTACCGCACAGGACGGAGTGCATATTTACGGATCGGACAGTTGTTTATGAGATTGTTTGCAGGACTATTATAGCAGAAAGAAGAGGTGTTCGATATGTGTACAGCAGCAACTTACAAAACAAAAGATTTTTATATGGGTAGAACGCTTGATTATGAATTTTCCTATGGGGAACAGATTACGATAACGCCAAGAAATTACGAATTTGATTTCCGGTTTGCCGGGAAGATAAAAAGCCATTATGCTTTGATCGGAATGGCATTTGTTGCAGGAGGTTATCCGCTTTATTATGATGCTGTTAATGAAAAAGGCCTTGGAATGGCAGGTCTTAATTTTGTCGGCAATGCGGCATATGAAGAGGCTTTGCCGGAAGATGAAACAGAAGTCAGCCAGGTGGCACAGTTCGAGTTCATCCCATGGATCCTTACACAGTGTGCTACTGTAGCAGAGGCGAGAGAGAAGCTGGCAGCAATGAGACTGACAGGCACAGCATTCAGTGAACAGCTGCCGACAGCACAGCTTCACTGGATCATTGCAGACAAAGACGCCTGTATCGTTGTTGAGTCTATGAAGGATGGGCTGCATGTATATGATAATCCGGTAGGAGTGCTTACCAATAATCCACCATTCCTGGGTCAGATGTTTGCACTGAATAATTATGCCGGAGTATCCAGAAAACAGCCGGAGAGTACTTTTGCAGGAGTATTACAGCTTGATGCATATAGCAGAGGAATGGGTGGAATGGGAATACCTGGAGATCTTTCCAGCCAGTCAAGATTTGTGAAAGTTGCCTTTACAAAATTAAATTCGATCTCCGGTGAAGAAGAGGGTGAGAGTGTAAGCCAGTTCTTCCATATCTTAGGATCTGTAGATCAGCAGCGTGGATGTTGTGAGGTGACAGAAGGCAAATATGAGATCACGATATACACGTCCTGTTGTAATACAGCAAAAGGTATTTATTATTATACGACTTATGATAATCATCAGATCACAGCGATTGACATGCATGCGGAAAATCTGGATTCAGATCAGCTGATCTGTTATCCGCTTCTGTCCAAGGGCGAAGTCAGATGGCAGAATAAATAATACGAAAATGCGCGGAGAAAGCATATCGCAGAACAACAGGAGGAAAGACCATGAAAGAAGTTAAAACACCGAAAAAACCACTGGCATATTATTATGGGATTGTGTTAATAGTGCTGATCGTATTTAATCTGGTTGTCACACCAATCCTTATGGAGCATCAGGTAAAGGAAACGGATTATGGAACTTTTATGAGCATGATCGAGAAGAAGAATATCGGTGAAGTAGAAGTTAAGGACAATCAGATCATCTTTACAGATAAAGATCAAAAAAATATTTATAAAACAGGTCTGATGAACGATCCGAACCTGACGGACAGGCTATATGAATGTGGAGCAGTATTCGCAAAAGATATCGATAAGCAGATGTCACCGATCATCAGCTTCCTGCTGACCGGGGTTTTGCCATTGATCCTTTTTATCGCACTGGGAAATTATATGGCGAAGAAACTGATGGAGCATGCCGGAGGAAAAAATTCGATGGCTTTTGGAATGGGAAAAAGCAATGCGAAGATTTATGTGCAATCCAGTGAGGGAATCCGTTTTTCAGACGTTGCAGGAGAAGATGAGGCGAAAGAAAACCTTTCAGAGATCGTTGATTATCTTCACAATCCGAAGAAGTATACCGATGTAGGTGCGTCTATGCCAAAAGGTGTCCTTCTTGTAGGACCTCCGGGAACTGGTAAAACAATGCTTGCAAAAGCAGTTGCGGGTGAATCAAATGTACCATTTTTCTCAATGTCCGGATCAGAATTCGTAGAGATGTTTGTCGGTATGGGAGCTTCCAAGGTTCGAGATCTTTTCAGACAGGCAAAGGAAAAGGCACCATGTATCGTGTTTATTGATGAAATTGATGCCATTGGTAAAAAGCGTGACGGACAAATGGGCGGAAATGATGAGAGGGAGCAGACCTTAAATCAGCTTCTTACAGAGATGGATGGATTTGAAGGAAATAATGGTGTCATCATTCTTGCTGCAACGAACCGTCCGGAGTCGTTAGATCCGGCACTTACACGTCCGGGACGTTTTGACAGGCGTGTGCCGGTTGAACTGCCGGATCTTGCAGGACGTGAAGCAATTTTAAAGGTTCATGCAAAGAAGATAAAAGCATCTGATGATGTTGACCTGCATACGATTGCACGTATGGCATCCGGTGCATCCGGTGCGGAGCTTGCCAATATTATAAATGAAGCAGCATTACGTGCTGTCCGTAGTGGAAGGATCGTTGTAAATGAATCTGATCTCGAAGAAAGTATAGAAGTGGTTATTGCAGGATATCAGAAGAAGAATGCGGTTCTTTCAGATCAGGAGAAGAAGGTTGTTGCATATCATGAGATAGGACACGCTCTGGTAGCTGCATTGCAGAGTCATTCAGCACCGGTCCAGAAGATTACGATCATCCCGCGTACCTCAGGTGCACTCGGCTACACTATGCAGGTTGAGCAGGGTGATAAATATCTGATGACGAAAAAAGAACTTGAGAATAAGATTGTTACATTTACAGGCGGACGTGCGGCAGAGGAGATCGTATTTGGTGAGATCACGACAGGAGCCTCCAATGATATCGAACAGGCAACAAAAATTGCAAGAGCGATGATCACCCGCTACGGCATGACAGATGAATTCGACATGGTGGCAATGGAAACCGTGACCAACCAGTATCTTGGCGGCGATACGTCTCTTTCCTGTTCCACAGATACCCAGAAGGAAATTGATGAAAAAGTCGTGCAGCTCGTAAAAGCAGAGCATGAAAAAGCAAGAAAAATCCTTTCCGAAAACAGGGAAAAACTGGACGAACTGGCTATGTACCTGTATGAGAAGGAAACAATTACAGGTGACGAATTTATGGATATTTTAGACAGAAAATAATGTAGTTAATTAGATAATCAATGTCATTTAGATAAGGTTTTTTATGATGAAAACAGTATATCATATGCGTTCATGCATTGAAAATACTGTTCAGTTAAGAAATGCTGTATTTTTTAGGTGCACTAATGCGTAGAAAGCAGGTGTATGATGAGTTCAAATCATTTTTTGTGTATGACAAAAAGACAGATTGCATATCTGCCTCATAACGCAGTATAATGGTAACGAGATTTATGCAACCCGATACATGAAATCCCTATTTCTCTTTGGACTGAGGTGGATAGGATATTTTCGATTGTACCTGACAGGTGTCAGATACTTTTGTATGAGAAGCATGGTCTCTGTTTCATCACCGCCGTGTTTGAGATATGCCCTGCATATGTTTACTGCGGTGGCGAAATTAATTTTATAGACGTGTTTGGTATTTTTAGATGTTTTTACCACAGCGTGAGAAGTCACTAATTCACAGAAATTATACAGAATCATACGAGCATTGATTTCCCCGATTAATACTAAATTGACTACTCCAGCATCACCTATTGATCATATCTTTACTAAAGGATTTATAAAAAATACATGTAGAGTGTCGCAACCAACAGAGTGTTCTGATCGTTTAATTTTATGGGCTGAAGAAAAATAGTTAGTAGTTCTGAAAAATGGAATTATTTTATATAAAGGAGCGGACAAATTCTCATTTACAGGGAGCGGAAGATTGAGCTGGATAAAATACCCAGCTCAATCTTCCACATGGAATACATCTTCCACCAGCATATTAAGGGTGATAGGGTAGAGCAATAAAACAGATTAGATGGAAAGGGAAGAGGCACCGTTACATAGGTACCTCTTCTTTTTAAAGAGTTGGCTCTTTCCCTGATACAGGAATTTGCATCTCCGGAGCATTGAGCAGTGCTGTGAAATTCTGCTGAATGATTTCCAGAGTTTTCAGCTTTTTCTGTAATTCCTGTTTTCCCGAACAGTAGAAGTCTGTTCAGATTCAAGATTTTCAATCTGCTTCTGGATTTTATTAGAGCTTGGGATTTTGGTAACACCGAGATCCTGAAGCTCTTTTTTTAGTGAATCGTGGAGCTGGTATTCTGCCTGATGTTTGATCCGGTATGCTTTGGGATTTTTAGCAGATTTGCAATCTTCAATCACTTTTCGGCAGAGACGGTAAGAATCACAGTGTTTTTGAATGATTTTCTGTGTGCTCAGCTCACTGTTAATTTGTATTATTCTCTGTTCAGCCGCTTTAACAGAAGCATCAACGTCAGAAATATGCTGTTGGAAATCTTCATAATTCAGCAGGTTATTTTCGGAAAGATAGTTGAAGGTGCGGGCTGCTTCTTTTAGATTATTTAGTTTTGCCCAACGTTCAAATCCTTCTCGATTGCCGGTTGTAACATACGTGCCGTGACATTTCTATTAAGATCAGGAGTAATCTTGAGATTAAGAGGGAAAAAGGGGAATGCGTGACTCCGTTTGTAGCATTTGGATACAGGAAGACAAAGACAGATAAGCATAAATTAGAGATTGACCCATCTGCAGGCAGTGTAGTACAGGATATTTTTAAGATGAAGCTACGGGGAATGAGTCAGGATGCGATCGCTAATCGTTTAAATGAACTGGGTATTCTTTCACCATTTGAATATAAAATCAGCAGCGGCAGTCATTATGAAACTGGCTTCCGGCAGAAAGAGCAGGCACTTTGGAGTTCTGTTACAGTCCGTAGGATACTGGAAAACGAGGTTTATATCGGAAATCTTGTGCAGGGAAAAAGGACAACACCGAACCATAAAGTGAAGCAGACTTATGTGAAACCGGAAGATGACTGGATCCGGATTGAGAAAAATCATGAGCCACTGGTGAGTGACCGTGATTTTGAAATTGTTCAGAGACTTCTGGGCATGGATACACGTACTTCACCTGACCAAAAGCAGGTATATCTGTTATCCGGAATTGCTGTATGTGCGGATTGTGGTGCACCTATGACAAGAAAGGTTTCCACTGTGGCAGGAAAAAAATATGCTTATTATCTATGTTTCACAAATATTGTAGGAGATGGAACTCCAGGGGATATCTTTGGAGATATTCAACTATTACAAGATGTTAAAATGGATATTCCGCCGGTGGTTGAATTGGGGATGAGATTAAAAAGAAGAGGAATCGAATTAGATACACCGATTCTCAGAGAGCAGGACATGATAGAAGCTATAGAAAAATTATACAGAATGAAATGTGGAGGCAGTGAAGATGCTGAAAGGTAAAAATATCACATTTTCTTATTCGGATTCTGCAAAGGGGAAAATACAAATATTAAAGGATATTTCATTTCATATCAATAAAGGGGATTTCATTGGATTAATTGGTGCATCGGGGTCTGGAAAAACAACTTTTATCAAACATTTAAATGGTTTATTAAAGGCAGATTGTGGAGAAATTTTTTTTGAAGGGCAAAATATATATGAAAAAAAATATCCGTTGTCACAGCTTAGAAAAGAAGTAGGGCTCGTTTTTCGGTATCCGGAGCAGCAATTATTTGGAAGAACAGTTTTGAAAGATACGATGTATGATCCGCTAAATCTGGGGATGAGCGAACAGGACGCAAAAAAGTCCGCAATTGATAGTTTAGAGCTGGTTGGAATAACAGAAGAATATTATCAGATGAGTCCGATTGAATTGTCTGGTGGTCAGAAACGTTGCGTGGCAATTGCAGGGGTACTTGCAATGCAACCGAAAATATTAGTTCTTGATGAACCGGCTGCAGGACTTGACCCTGAAACAAAATGTGATATTTTTGAAATATTACAGAAAATACGTAAACAACGAAACGCGGCAATTGTATTAGTATCCCATCATATGGAAAAATAGGACCTTTCGCATGAACGAATGGTCCTATTTCTTTTAGGGACTTATTTCACAGCCTCTTTTCCTATTTTTTACAAATTATTTCATATTGCTCATAGCTAAGGAGGTTTATTAATTGGAATATACTAAGAAAAATACAGAGGATCCAAAACTTCTTTTATCAGTAAAAGAAGCCTGCAAGTTAACAGGAGTGTCCGAAAAAACAATGCGTTCTTTAGCTTATGAGCAAAAAATGATGGTGCGAATAGGAAAAAGAACTTTAATTCACAAAAAAAAATTAGAAAAATGGATTGACTATCAAGTGCGGCATTGAGTATTTTATCCTATAGTACCCAAAAAGAGCTTCTTGAAAAGCTCATTAAAATTTGATACTATTAAACGGATGAAGTACCTGTCCATGGGTCAAGAAAAGACAGGTGATCGTCATGGGAAAAGATCTAACAGGCAAAGAATTAGGAAAAGGGTTTACCCAACGAAAAGATGGGCGTTATCAAACACGCATATCACTTGGAGGAGGAAAGAAACCGATATGCCTAATATGGTCATACTTTAAAAGAAGTTAAAAAGAAAAGGGAAAATTATTAGAAAAAACAAAATACGGATTAGATATAGACACACACAAAATAACTCTAAATCAGTGGTTTGAAAAATGGATGGAACTCTATATCGTAAATAGGATAAAAAAAACAACAATTCGGAATTATATCGATTCGTATAATCGGTGTATAAAATATATAGGCTATATGAAATTAGCAGATATTCAAATCACGCATGTTCAAAATATGGTTATTGAACTAGCTAACAAAGGCTATAAAAAATCCACTATCCGTTCTACTGTTTCTGTCGTATCCAGCTGTCTTGAAAGAGCTGTAATCGGAAAAATGCTTTTATTCAATCCATGCAGAGGGATTGTTTATCCGGAAATAACGAATAAAAACTTCAAACCGGTCAAAATAGCAGGACAGAATTTGAAACGCATGACAAACGACGAAATCATAAGGTTTTTTGATGTAGCAAGAGATACTCGATATTACGAATTATATATGCTGCTTCTTTTTACAGGAATGCGGATTGGAGAGGCGTGTGCATTGGAATGGAAAGATGTTGACTTTCAAAACAACTATCTCCATGTGTATAAAACAATCAATATTGTCCCTGTTTATTACGATGACAACGGGAACAAACTAGATAGACCTTATTACATCAAGCAAATTACATCTCCAAAAAGAACCGCAAGTATAAGAAAAATCCCTCTATTCAAGGCGGCAGTTGATGCGTTATATAGTTGGCGCGAAAAACAGCTTGCTGACAAAAGAAAGTACAAAAAAAGTGGGGGATTAAAAATTTGTTATTAAATGATTATCCTCAATTGATTTTTACGACACAAGAGGGAAATTGTTTTATGCCGACACAGGCAGAAAAAGAGTGCCGACGGATAACTTCCATAATGAATAATCATGAAAAACAACAGGCACTAACAGAAAATAGGGAATATCATATTTCCAATATTCATCCTCATTTATTCCGCCATACGTTTATTACATTGTGTTATGAATCTCATATGGATCCAGCGTCTATAATGCTTATTTCCGGACATAATGATATTGATATGATGAAACATTATACACATCCGGACTCCGTATTTATTAACAGCGAGTTTAATAAATATACAGGTTATATGCATAATTATTCATTTCGTTCAAATGCAACAATTGATCAGGATTTACAAATTTGGTCAAAAGATGGTCAAATTAGCATACCACAAACGCTGAAACCCTTATAAAATAAGGAGATTTTGATATGAGTAATGAATTAACACCGATGATGAAGCAATATATGCAGACAAAAGAGGAATACAAGGATTGTATCCTTTTTTACCGCTTAGGAGATTTTTATGAAATGTTTTTCGACGATGCTCTCACAGCATCAAAAGAGCTGGAAATTACTCTGACTGGAAAGAATTGCGGACTGGAAGAACGGGCACCGATGTGCGGAATCCCGTACCATGCAGTTGACAGTTATCTGAACCGTCTGGTATCAAAAGGCTATAAGGTAGCAATCTGTGAGCAGGTAGAAGATCCGAAAACAGCAAAAGGAATTGTAAAACGGGAAGTTATCCGTGTAGTAACACCTGGAACCAACTTGGATACTCAGGGACTGGATGAAACAAAGAACAATTACATTATGTGTATTGTCTATATGGCAGACCGGTACGGACTTTCGGTTGCGGATGTTACAACCGGGGAATATCTGGTGACAGAACTGGATTCCCAGACAAAACTGATGGATGAGCTTTACAAATTTATGCCGTCTGAGATTGTCTGCAATGAAGCATTTTACATGAGTGGACTGGATTTGGATGATCTGAAAAACCGTCTGCATATGGCAATTTATTCACTGGAAGCATGGTATTTTGATGATGCACTCTGCCGGGAAACTTTGCAGGAGCATTTTAAGGTGGCTTCTCTTGAAGGGATTGGACTTTCGGACTATGAATGTGGGATGATCGCGTCCGGTGCGCTTTTAAAGTATCTGGAAGAGACGCAGAAGAATTCCCTGTCTCATATGAGCCGTCTGACACGTTATGCAACGGGTAATTATATGGTTCTGGACAGTGCTACAAGGCGTAATCTGGAGTTGGTTGAGACTTTGCGTGAAAAGCAGAAAAGAGGATCCCTTCTGTGGGTACTGGATAAGACAAAGACGGCAATGGGGGCGAGAACCCTTCGGAAATATGTAGAACAGCCGTTGATCGACAAGAAATCCATTGTCAAAAGGCTGGATGCAGTTGCGGAATTGAAGGACAATGCTATTTGCAGAGAAGAAATCCGGGAATATTTGAATCCGGTGTACGATCTGGAGCGTCTGGTCGGGAAAATCACCTATCAGTCAGCAAATCCAAGAGACCTGATTGCATTTCAGAGTTCCCTTTCCATGCTTCCGTCGGTAAAATGCATATTAAAGGATATGGAGAGTGACCTTTTAAAAGAAATTTATGAAGAACTGGATCCGCTGGAAGAACTTTGTGATCTGGTTGGACGGGCGATTCAGGAAGAACCGCCGCTTGCCATGAAAGAAGGCGGAATCATCAAAGACGGTTATAATGAAGAAGTGGATCGTCTTCGAAAAGCAAAATCCGAAGGAAAGAACTGGCTTGCTGATCTGGAGACCAAGGAACGGGAAAAGACCGGGATTAAAAACCTGCGGATCCGTTATAATAAAGTATTCGGTTATTATCTGGAAGTTACCAATTCGTTCAAAGATCTGGTTCCGGATTATTATACAAGAAAGCAGACCCTTGCCAATGCGGAGCGTTATATCATTCCAGAACTGAAAGAGCTGGAAGATACGATTCTGGGAGCAGAGGATAAACTCTGTGCACTGGAATATGAGCTTTACTGTGAGGTTAGAAATACTATCGCAGCAGAGTTGACCAGGATACAGAGAACAGCAAAGGCAGTTGCAAAGCTGGATGTGATAGCTTCTCTTGCACTGGTTGCCGAGCGCAACAACTATGTACGGCCAAAGATCAATGAAAAGGGCGTGATCGACATTCGTGATGGGCGACATCCGGTGGTGGAAAAGATGATCCCGAATGATATGTTTATTGCCAACGATACTTATCTGGATGATAAAAAACAGCGCATTTCCATCATTACCGGACCAAACATGGCTGGAAAATCCACCTATATGCGTCAGGCTGCGCTGATCGTACTGATGGCACAGCTGGGATCCTTTGTGCCGGCGTCTTCAGCAAATATTGGACTTGTGGACCGCATTTTTACCCGTGTGGGAGCGTCAGATGACCTGGCAAGCGGACAGAGCACCTTCATGGTGGAAATGAACGAAGTGGCAAATATTCTGCGAAACGCGACAAGCAAGAGCCTTCTGATCCTGGATGAGATCGGAAGAGGAACCAGTACCTTTGATGGATTGAGTATTGCTTGGGCGGTTGTCGAGTATATAAGCAACAGCAAGCTTCTTGGGGCAAAGACCTTATTTGCAACCCACTATCATGAGCTTACCGAGCTGGAAGGCAAGATTAGCAATGTCAATAACTATTGTATTGCGGTCAAGGAAAAAGGTGATGATATCGTATTCCTGCGTAAGATCGTAAAGGGTGGAGCAGACAAGAGTTATGGTATCCAGGTCGCAAAGCTTGCAGGAGTGCCGGATCCGGTCATTAACCGCGCCAAAGAGATCGTAGAAGAGCTGGTGACAGCGGATATTACCGGAAAAGTAAAGGATATTGCGGTACAGGGAAGTGAGACGAAGAAAAAAACGCAGAAGAAGCTGGATGAGGTGGATCTGACACAGTTTTCTCTGTTTGATACCGTAAAAGATGATGATGTGTTAAATGAGTTAAAGGAACTGGATATCAGCCATATGACGCCAATGGATGCCATGAACAAACTGTATCAGCTGCAGAATAAGCTGCGGAACAGATGGTAGGCTGATCCATAAGAGAAAGGAAAGAAGAATCGAATGCCGCATATAGAATTGCTGGATCAGATTACAATTGATAAGATAGCAGCCGGGGAAGTGATTGAACGCCCGGCTTCTGTTGTGAAAGAGCTGGTGGAAAATGCGATTGATGCAGGATCTACAGCGGTGACTGTGGAGATTGAAGAGGGCGGGATTTCTCTGATACGAATTACGGATAATGGTTGTGGGATCGCGAAACAGGACGTGGAAAATGCATTTCTGCGCCATTCGACCAGCAAAATCCGCAGTGCAGAGGATCTGACACATTTGTCTTCTCTTGGGTTCCGCGGAGAAGCGTTGTCGAGTATTTCGGCAGTTGCAAGAGTGGAACTGATCACAAAGACAAGAGAAGATGTATTTGGGACAAAATATATCATAGAAGGCGGAAAAGGAAGAACGCCGGAGGAGACCGGAGCGCCGGATGGGACGACCTTTCTGGTGCGTCAGCTGTTTTTCAATACACCTGCCAGGCGCAAATTCCTGAAGACGCCGATGACAGAGGCAAGCCATATCAGTGATCTGCTGACTAGACTTGCCCTTTCCCATCCGGATATTTCCTTCCGGTTTATCAACAATGGACAGGTAAAGCTGCATACTTCCGGGAACGGGAAGATGAAAGATGTCATTTACCACATTTACGGACGGGAAATTGCGAACAATCTGATCCCACTGGAATTTGAAAAAGATGGTGTAAGGCTGTCCGGATATCTGGGAAAGCCAGTGATTAACCGTGGAAATCGAAATTTTGAAAATTATTTTGTCAACGGGCGTTATGTAAGGAACAGTATTCTTGCAAAAGCGATTGAAGATGGATACAAAGATTTTACGATGCAGCATCGTTATCCGTTTGTTGCATTCCAGATTGAGATCAATCCGGAAAAAATTGATGTAAATGTGCATCCATCCAAGATGGAACTTAGGTTCAGTAACCAGCAGGGGATTTACAATCTGCTTTATGAGGCGATCAGTAAAGGATTGCATGAGCCGGAGTTGATTCCGGAAGTGGAAATGTCTGAGATCAAAGTACCGGGAATGTCTGAAAAAAGACAGGAAAAGAAAACTGTTATAAGAGATGCGGGAAATCCATATCGGACAGATGGCACTTCACCCAAGATGCGAAAGAGTTCCGTTCAGGAGGGGGCAGAGCGAGCGGAATCCTGGTCGCAGTCAGAGATGCCGTCAGCAGAACTTCAGACACAGATAAGTACAGAAAAGACAGTCTCAACCGGTGACGAAAAGCTGGATTATTTTATGCAGAAGATGAGGGAGCGGGTTTATGCCAGTCATCTTACAGAAGCAAAAGAAGAGCAAGAGAAGAATATCGGTGCTAAAGAGTCAAAGATGGCTGCATTAGATGAAAATCCGGCTGTAGATATCCAGAATAAAGGAACAGAAAACAGAGCGCATTCTGATAAAAGTAAAGAAAAAACAGAGCGTGATCCAGAAAAAACAGAGCCAAATCTGTTTTTGAAGGATTTGAAAGCAAAAAAAGTAAAACAGTTAGATTTGTTTGAAGAGCAGATTTTAAAGAAAGAGGCAAGACAGGAATACCGGATCATCGGACAGGTTTTTGAAACCTACTGGCTGATCCAGTATCGTGACAGCCTCTATATTATAGACCAGCATGCCGCACATGAAAGAGTCCTTTATGAAAGGGCCCTTGCAGGAATGAAGAAGAGAGAGTATACTTCACAATACTTGAGCCCACCGATCATCCTGAGCCTTTCTATGCAGGAGATTGATGTGTTGGAGACATTTAAAGACCGCTTTACGGCAATCGGGTTTGAAATTGAGCCATTTGGTGGTGACGAGTACGCAGTTCGCGCAATTCCGGATAATCTGTTTGGAATCGCCAAAAAGGAACTGCTTCTTGAAATGTTGGATTCCCTGTCGGATGGGTTATCGACCAGTCTGGAACCAGAGCTGATTGATGAGAAGATTGCGTCCATGTCCTGCAAGGCGGCTGTCAAAGGAAATATGAAGCTGTCCTATGCAGAAATGGATGAACTGATCAATGAACTGTTGTCCCTGGATAATCCATATCATTGTCCGCATGGCAGACCAACGATCATTGCGATGACAAAGCGGGAACTGGAAAAGAAATTTAAGCGTATTGTGTAGGAGAAGAACATGACACAGATGACAGAGAAGAAAAAGCCACTGATCATATTGACAGGCCCGACTGCTGTCGGAAAGACGGCTGCGTCGATTGGCCTTGCAAAAGCAATTGGAGGAGAGATCATTTCGGCGGATTCGATGCAGGTATACCGGCACATGGATATTGGTTCCGCGAAGATTTTGCCGGAAGAGATGAAAGGTGTGAAACACTATCTGATCGATGTGCTTAATCCGGAAGAGGAATTTAATGTAGCTGTTTTTCAGAAGATGGCAAAAGATGCAATGGTAGAGATCTATAAGAGAGGACGTATTCCGATTGTTGTAGGTGGCACGGGATTTTATATCCAGGCGCTTTTGTATGACATTGATTTTGAAAAGGGAGAAGAAAACACTGCCTATCGAAAGAAGCTGGAAACGTATGCAAAGGAGCATGGTGCGCAGGCACTCCATGACAGGCTACGGGAAGCGGATCCAAAGTCGGCAGATGCAATTCATGCAAATAATGTAAAACGGGTGATTCGTGCTCTGGAATATTATCATGAGACAGGAACAAAGATTTCCGAACATAATGAAGCAGAACGGGAGAAGGATTCCCCGTATCGGTTTGCGTATTTTGTTCTGAATGATGTGCGTAGCCGTTTGTATGAGCGGATTGATCGTCGTGTGGATCTGATGGTGGTGCAGGGACTTGTAGATGAGGTGACTGCTTTAAAGACCAGAGGATGCACAAGGGAAATGGTTTCAATGCAGGGACTTGGATATAAGGAAATTCTGGATTATCTGGATGGAAAGAATTCACTTGAAGAAGCGGTAACGATCCTGAAAAGGGATACCCGTCATTTTGCAAAACGTCAGTTGACCTGGTTCCGCAGAGAGCGGGATGTGAACTGGATCCAGAAAGAGGAATTCGGATACGATGAAGAGAAGATTTTGCAGGCAATGCTTGCGATACTGAAAGAAAAGGAGATTACAGACTAATGGATATCAGTCAGAAAATACAGAAATTATATGAACAGACCGGAATTTCACCGGAAGTGTATGACTTTGGAGAAAAAATTGAAAAATCACTGAAAGAACGTTTTGATAAGATCGATAAGATGGCAGAGTTGAACCAGTTGAAGGTCATTCATGCCATGCAGGAGGCAAGGGTGAATGCAGAATGCTTTAACTATGCATCTGGCTATGGATACAATGATTTCGGAAGAGATACGCTGGAAAAGGTGTATGCAAATGTCTTTCATACCGAAGATGCGCTGGTAAGACCACAGATTACCTGTGGAACCCATGCACTTGCTTTAACGCTTTCTGCAAATTTAAGACCTGGTGATGAACTGCTTTCCATCGCAGGAAAGCCTTATGACACACTGGAAGAGGTTATTGGAATCCGCCCATCCACAGGTTCCCTTGCAGAATATGGAGTAATCTATAACCAGGTGGACCTGCTGCCGGACGGAAGCTTTGACTTTGATTCGATTGAAAAAGCGATTGGCGAGAAAACAAAGCTGATCACGATTCAGCGTTCCAAAGGATATCAGACAAGACCGAGTTTTTCTGTGGATCAAATTGGGGAAGCAATTGCATTTGTCAAGAAGATCAAACCGGAAGTCATCTGTATGGTGGATAACTGCTATGGTGAATTCGTAGAAGAAAAGGAGCCAAGTGATGTGGGTGCGGATCTGGTTGTCGGTTCCCTGATCAAGAATCCGGGCGGCGGACTTGCCCCGATCGGTGGCTATGTGGCTGGAAGAAAGGATCTGATCGAGCAGTGTGCTTACCGCCTTACTTCTCCTGGACTTGGAAAAGAAGTGGGTGCTTCACTTGGTGTGATGCAGTCGTTTTATCAGGGACTTTTCCTTGCACCGACTGTTGTTGCAGGTGCATTAAAAGGTGCTATTTTTGCGGCGAATGTATATGAAAAGCTTGGTTATGCAGTTGTACCGGACGGAAAAGAGGAACGCCACGATATCATTCAGGCGGTAACACTTGGAAGTGCGGAAGGTGTAATCGCATTCTGTCAGGGAATCCAGGCGGCAGCACCGGTTGACAGTTATGTAACACCGGAACCGTGGGCAATGCCGGGATATGACAGTGATGTGATTATGGCGGCAGGAGCATTTGTACAGGGATCGTCCATCGAACTGAGTGCAGATGGACCGATCAAAGAACCGTATGCAGTATATTTTCAGGGAGGTCTCACCTGGGCGCATGCAAAACTTGGTATTTTAATGTCTCTTCAGAAGTTATATGAAAAAGGAATTGTAAAGGAATTATAGAATGAAAAAAAGAGTCATCATCATCGGCGGCGGAGCAGCTGGCAGTATGGCTGCACTTACGGCGGCGCAGAACGGCGCAGATGTACTGCTTCTGGAACAGAATGAAATAATTGGCAGAAAAATACTGTCGACGGGTAATGGCAGATGTAACTTTACCAATCGTTTTCAGGATTCATCCTGCTATCGAAGCGATAATAGCGGATTTGCATGGAAATCAATCGGAAAATTTTCTGAGCCTGAGACAACATCTTTTTTTAAAAATCTTGGAATTTATCCGAAGGATAAAAATGGCTATCTGTATCCCTGGTCCGAGCAAGCCTCGGCAGTGAGGGAAGCGCTGGAGTCTGCGCTGAAACTGACAAAGATCCGGATTCATACCGGAGTTCGCGTATTTGGGATCATACCAAAGAAAAATGGTTTTCAGATCAGTTTTTCAAAAGATGGGAAAAAAGGAATGATTTCCGGTGAGGCTGTGATCCTTGCGGCCGGATCAAAGGCAGCTGCAAAGCTAGGGAGTGACGGAAGTGGATATGACCTGGCAAAAATGCTGGGACATAAGCTGGTTCCGGTTGTCCCGGCTCTGGTACAGCTCCGGTGCAGGGAAAAGCTGTACCGGCAAGTCGCAGGCGTTCGTACTCATGGAAAAGTAACGGTTTTTATCGATGGGACAGAAACGGCTTCTGATATCGGCGAGCTGCAGCTTACGGATTATGGTATTTCCGGGATTCCGGTCTTTCAGATCAGCCGTTATGCAGCGAGAGGTCTGTATGAAAAGAAAGAAGTTTTTGCAGAACTGGATTTTATGCCGGATTTTGGAGATGTAGAATTTTTGCAGATGTTAAAGGAACGGAAGATAAGGCTGGATGGTCTTGTGATGGAACAGTATTTTAATGGGTTATTCCACAAAAAGCTTGCCGGTGCGTTGCTTAAGAGAATTGGAATTTCAGGAACAATGCCGGTGCATGACCTTAGTGAAGAGAATCTGGAAAGACTTTGCCGGATCTGTAAGCATTTCCGTACTTATATTGATAAGACAAATCCGTTTGAACAGGCGCAGATCTGTGCGGGTGGTGTAGATACAAGCGAAATTGATCCGGACACGATGGAGTCGAAGCTTGTAAAAGGACTTTATTTTGCAGGAGAAATTCTGGATGTAGATGGAATCTGCGGAGGTTACAATCTGCAGTGGGCATGGACCAGTGGTTATCTGGCAGGGAAAGGAGCGGCAAATGCTTAGAATCAGTCAGCTGAAGCTTCCGGTTACGCATACGGAAGAGGATTTGAAGAAAAAGATTGTGCACACACTGATGTGCAGGACAGAAGCGGTACAGAGCTATGAGATTATCAAGCAGTCTCTGGATGCCAGAAAGAAGCCGGAGCTGTTCTATGTCTATACTGTGGATGTAAAAGCGGACAATGAAAAACAGCTTTTGAAGATGCTTACCCGAAAAAAGCGTGCAGGCAATGTGCAACTCCATGAAGCAATGCCATATGTTTTTCCGGCAGGAGGCAACGAAAAATTGAAGTCACGTCCGGTAGTTGTCGGATGCGGTCCTGCCGGACTTTTCTGTGCGTATTTTCTTGCAGAATATGGGTATCAGCCGGTTCTTCTGGAACAGGGGGCACCGGTAGAAGAGCGACAGAAAGATGTTGAGGAGTTCTGGAAGACGGGGGTGCTGAAACCGGATTCCAATGTGCAGTTTGGAGAAGGCGGAGCAGGGACGTTTTCAGACGGAAAACTAAATACACTGATCAAGGATCCGGTGGGGCGCAATCGTAAGGTGCTGGAGATTTTCGTGGAAAACGGAGCACCAAAAGACATTCTTTATGTGAATAAACCACACATTGGAACGGATATTCTACGGACTGTGATCAGAAATATGCGTGAGAAAATCCTTGTGTGGGGTGGTGAAATCCATTTTCATACACAGATGACAGAGGTCCTTTTTACGGAAAATACAAGGCGGATCAGAGGGATCGTATATGAAGATCTTCTGAAAAAAGAAAAAGAAGAAATACAGACGGAGACGCTGGTTCTGGCACCGGGACACAGTGCGCGGGAGACCTTTGCGATGCTCTTCGAGAAAAAGGTTCCGATGGAGGCAAAATCCTTTGCGGTTGGTGTACGTGCAGAACACCCGCAGGAGCTGATCAATCATTCCCAGTATGGGGATGCAAAGGCATCTCTTCCGGCAGCAGCCTATAAGCTGACTGCAAAACTGCCGGATGGAAGAGGTGTATATTCGTTCTGTATGTGTCCGGGAGGCTATGTGGTTAATGCGTCTTCGGAGGAGGGATATCTTGCGGTCAACGGAATGAGCTATCATGCCCGCGACAGCCACAATGCCAACAGCGCAATCGTTGTGACGGTTACACCGGAGGATTTTGAAAGCGACCATCCGCTTGCCGGAATTGCATTCCAGAGAAAACTGGAAAAGGCAGCTTACAAAGCAGGAAAAGGGAAAATTCCGGTACAGAGATACGGGGATTTTTACCGGAGTGTGACCGGAAAAGAAAAGGAAAAGACCGAAGCAGAAGTCTGGTATCAGGGACATGAGCCATGTATGAAGGGTGCGTATGAAGAGACAGACCTGGCGGGGATTTTTCCGGCAAAGATCAGTAGCGCGCTGGTGGATGGGATGGAAGATTTTAACAAGAAAATTCGAGGTTTTTCGCATCCTCTTTCCATTCTTTCCGGAGTGGAGAGCAGAACCTCTTCGCCGGTACGGATCGTAAGAGATAATCATTCGCTGGAAAGCGTGATTGGAGGACTTTATCCTTGCGGAGAGGGCGCAGGATATGCCGGCGGGATTACGTCGGCGGCAGCAGACGGTATTAAAATCGCAGAGAAAATTCGACAAAAATATGCACCGTTTTTATAGAAAACAGCTGTGTTAAGAAAAAAATAATATTTAAAAAGTCTATACACGTTTTTTAAAATATGCTAAAATGATACCAGTTTGTGATTCAAAAGAGGAGGAGTACAGATGAGAGGAGCCGGAAGTAAGAATGTCTGGGCGTTATTTCTGCTGATTTTGGCAGGAATTGTTCTGGGTGGCTTTATCGGTGTGCTTGCAGAAGGGGTTCCAGCACTTAGCTGGCTTTCTTATGGACAGACTTTCGGGGTAGAGACACCGATTGTTTTGAACCTCGGACTTGTCGTTATTACGTTTGGTCTTACGATTAAGATCACGATCGCAAGCATTATTGGAGTGATTATCTCCATATTCATTTATCGTTTCTTATAGGATGTATAAAGCATCCCATATACAAGGGTGGAGAGTCTGGTGTGAATCAACAAATCCTGCAAAAGGATGAATCAAAAAAATACCATTCGAGAAATGTTATCAGAAGAGCGGCCATATGAAAAATGTGAACGCTTTGGGGCGGGCAGTTTAACAGATATTGAATTGCTCGCTGTTTTGTTAAGGACTGGAACAAAGGGAGAGAGTGCACTGGATCTTGCCAGGAAGCTTTTTTATCCCGGAGAAGGTACACAGCCACAAGCCAAAGCCCATCTTCAAAGCTGGACAAAAGAAGAACTGCTGAAAATCAGTGGAATCGGAAGAGTAAAGGCTATTCAGATCTTATGCCTTTGTGAACTTTCCAAGAGAATGTCCCAGCTTTCAGCCAGAGAAGATCTGGATTTTTCAAGACCGGATACAATTGCAGCATATTATATGGAAGATATGCGCTATTACAGGCAGGAGCATTTGAAATTGCTGATGCTGAATACGCGTTCCAGACTGATCGGAGAAAGCGAAATTTCGAGAGGGACAGTAAATATGTCCGTAATTTCCCCGAGAGAGCTTTTTATAGAGGCATTGCAAAAGAACGCAGTCTATATTATATTGTTGCACAATCATCCAAGTGGTGATCCGATGCCGAGCAGGGAAGATATTCTTGTGACACAGCGAATCCGGGAGGGCGGAAGCCTTCTTGGAATTGAACTTCTGGATCATATCATTATTGGTGATAACTGCTATGTATCACTCGCAGAGCAGAAGCTGCTTAAGGAAAAGTAGTATGGAAAGGAACTTTAGATTATGGCGCGAAATATTTACGGTCTTGATCTCGGGACTTATGAGATCAAGGTGTATGATAAAAAGCAGGACAGTACGTGGAAAGAGAAGAATGTAATTGCTATTGTGGACGGAAAAGAGATCTTGGCTGTCGGCGATGAAGCATATGCGATGTTCGAGAGAACACCGGGAAATATTGAAGTGGTGTTTCCGATGAAAGAAGGTGTAATCAGCAGATTTACGGATATGCAGTATCTTCTTCAGAATCTGCTGAAGAAAGAGCGCCGTTTTACAAGAGGATCAGAATATCTGATCGCAGTACCTACGGATGTCACAGAAGTTGAAAAACGGGCGTTTTTTGATCTGGTTGTTCATTCAACGGCGAAAGCAAAAGAAGTGAGTATTGTAGAACGCGGTGTTGCGCAGTGTATCGGAATGGGAATTGATGTCCGGAAGACAAAAGGGATGCTGATCGTTGATTTTGGTGCGGCTACAACCGAATTATCTGTAGTAGGTTCAGGTGGCATGGTACTTAATAAAATGCTTAAGATTGGTGGTATGACATTTGATGTGGCAGTTCAGAATATGGTCCGCCGGAATTATGATTTTCTGATCGGAAGACAGACAGCCGAGGCTCTCAGAAAACGTTTTG
Organism: Coprococcus sp. RTP21204st1_G4_RTP21204_210225; assembly: GCF_040915385.1. NCBI lineage: Bacteria > Bacillati > Bacillota > Clostridia > Lachnospirales > Lachnospiraceae > Coprococcus > Coprococcus sp. RTP21204st1_G4_RTP21204_210225. The sequence continues at coordinate 28,343 of NZ_JBCPDP010000021.1, forward strand.
GAGTGCTTGGCGGAAACGGAAAAGCTTCCATGGTGGTTGCCGGACGTAATCTGGTTGTTGGTGTACCAAGATACCAGGAAATCCCAAGCAGTGCGGTACGGGCTGCGATGAAAGAATCTCTGGAAACCTGTACTTCGCAGATTGGTCAGTTGATTGAACGGACCCCACCGGAGGTAGCCCGTTCAATCAGAAAGAATGGAATCTGTCTGACGGGTGGTGTTTCCAGGCTACCGGGGCTTGACCGGTACATAGAAGCTGTGACTGGATATCCGGTGCATGTGGCTGCTAAGCCGGATCTGTGTGCAGTAGAAGGGCTGCGACGGATGATCAATTCAAAAGAACTTAAAAAACTTTCGTACTCAATGTTGGATGAAAATTATAGGTGGATAAGATAGATGAAAAGAAAGAATCAATTTTCAACATCAAATAAATACTGGTTGCTGATCCTTGCTATCATATGTATTGTATTGATGGGACTTTCCGGATTTGCAGAGTCCGGGAAAGGACCGCTTTCCTGGGCAGCAGGTTACACGATCGTGCCGATGCAGAAAGGAATCAACCGTGTCGGGATGTGGATCGGCGATGTTTCAGAGAATTTTGCAACACTTCAGGAAATAAAAAAAGAAAACAAAGAACTGAAATCCCGCCTGGAAGAGATGACGACTGAGAATAACCGATTGCAGCAGAATTCAGCAACGCTGGAAAGATATAAAGAACTATATAAGATGGATCAGAATTCAGCGGATTATCCGAAAGTTGCTGCGAATGTAATCGCCAGCGAGAATAGCAACTGGTTTTCGAAATTTACGATTGATAAGGGAAGCAATGATGGGATCAGGGAAGATATGAATGTCCTATCTGGAACCGGACTGGTTGGGATCGTCACAGAAGTCGGACCGAACTGGGCAACAGTAAGTTCGATTATCGATGATAAAAATGTAAGTGCCATGATCCTGACAACCTTTGACAAATGTATTGTAAGCGGAGATCTGCAGACGGTGCAGGACGGACTTTTAAAATTTGAACAGCTTGCCAATAATGAAAATGAAGTGGCGGTCGGAGAACAGGTTGTAACATCGAATATCAGCAGCAAATATCTGCAGGGACTTCTGGTTGGATATATTTCAGAGGTAAATGTAGATTCCAATAACCTGACAAGATCCGGATATATCATTCCTGCTACGGATTTTAAGGAATTACAGGAAGTTCTTGTTATTACAACAACAAAGCAGGATCTGATCGATGGAAAAGGTGAAAGTGGAAGCGATAATGGAGGCGAATAGACATGAAAAAGATTAAAAGGATCCTGATCTGTGCTGTGTTGATCACTGTCTGTTTCCTTCTGGAGACAACGGTGTTTCAAAAGCTGGCGTTTGCCTCGATTATTCCGAATCTCCTGATTATTGTGACGTCCTCATTTGGATTTATGAGGGGACAAAAAGAAGGGATGATCATCGGCTTTTTCTGTGGACTTTTAAAAGATATACTAGGTGGAAATCTGCTTGGATTTTATGCGCTGATCTATATGCTGATCGGATATGGCAACGGATTTTTCCAGAGAGTATTTTATGACGAAGACATCAAACTCCCGTTGGCACTTATTGCCGGCAGCGAGTTTCTATATGGTATGGTGATTTATGTCCTTTTATTCATGTTAAAAAGTGATTTCCATTTTTTGCATTATCTGAGACATGTGATCATGCCGGAACTGGTTTACACGATTCTGGTTACACTTGTTCTGTATCAGATCATTCTGCATATTAACCGAAGACTTGAAGAAGAAGAAAAAAGGAGTGCTAGCAGATTTGTTTGATTTATTGGATCGTCTGAAAAGATGGTTTATCGACTTGGTAAAATCTAGAGTGTTTGTGCTGATGCTTGTGTTTATTGTGCTTTCTACAATTTTGATACAGCGTGTGTTTGTTTTACAGATCGTAAACGGACAGGCATATCTGGATGACTATAAGCTTCAGATCCAGAAAACAAAAGAGGTACAGGGAACCAGAGGTCGTATCCTGGACCGGAACGGAGTGGTTCTGGCAGATAACAAGCTCGCATATTCCGTCACGATTGAAGACAACGGTGACTATGATACGGTTAAAGAGAAAAATAAAATCATCAATGCAACAATTGAGAAAGTGATCAGTATTGTTGAATCGAATGGAGATTCTATTGTCAATGATTTCAAAATTATTCTCAATGATAATGGAGAATATGCTTATTCCATGACAAGCGAGGTGCAGCGTCTGCGGTTCCTTGCGGATGTGTTTGGAAAAGCAACCATTGATAAGCTCAGTAACAAGCAGAAGGCATACAGTGCGGCAGATCTGATGCATTATCTCTGTACAGATGAGACCTATGGTTATGGACTGGACGAACAGAAGCTGTCCAAAGAAGAAATCCTGAAGCTGGTAACAATCCGGTATTCTATGGGACTGAATCGCTATCAGAAGTATGTGGCTACAACGATTGCAAGTGATGTCAGTGAAAGTACAACAGCTGCTATTATGGAAAACCTGGATACTCTTCAGGGAGTTAATATTGAAGAGGATTCAATCCGTTATTACCCAGACAGCAAATATTTTGCGTCTATTCTTGGTTATACGGGTGTGATTTCACAAGATGAATATGATGCGTTGGATGAAAAGGAGCAGGACTCGTATTCTCTTACGGATGTGGTTGGAAAAGCAGGGCTGGAGCAGACACTGGATAAAACACTTCAGGGTGAAAAAGGTGAAATCAAACTTTATGTTAACAGTGTGGGAAAGGTCATTGAGTCCAAGCAGGGGAAAAAGGCAAAGGCAGGAAATGATGTCTATCTTTCTATTGATGCCAATCTGCAAAAGGCAGCTTATGATCTCCTGGAAGAAAAGCTTGCCGGAATCATCCTTTCCAATCTGACTACGTCTCTGACCTATGACCGTACACAGGCAGAAGAGGGAAGTGATGTGAAGATACCGATTGGTGATGTTTACAATGCATTTATTTCCAATGAGATTCTGAATGTGGGACATTTTGAAGCTGCGGATGCCGGGGAGACTGAGAAAAGTGTGTATGCGTCATTTTCCTCCAAAAAGGAGGCAGTGCTTGCAGATGTGATGGCACAGCTGAGTGATTCAGGTGCGCCGGCATATAAAGACTGTGATGAGGATATGCAGGCATATCTCAGTTATATTATCAGTACTGTACTTACCCAGAATGCAGCAATCATTCAGAAAGATTCGATTGATACCAATGATTCTACCTATATTGCGTGGGAAAATGATGAGAGCATCAGTCTCTATACTTATCTGAATTATGCGATCTCCAAGAACTGGATCGATACATCAAAACTGACTGATTATATGAACAGTGACAGTGAGTATTCGGATCAGAATGAAGTATATCAGGGGATTCTGGCGTATATCAGTGCAAATCTTCCTAAGGATTCCGGATTTGACAAACTGATCTACAAGTATATGATACGCAATGAAGAAATCACAGGAAGCCAGATTGGTATGATGCTTTATGAGCAGGGAATTCTGAATTATGATGCAGATGTTTATAATAAGCTTGCGGATGGTACAATGACCGCCTATGATTTCATGTATTCCAAGATTGAAGATCTGGAAATCACACCGGGACAGCTTGGACTGGAACCATCTACCGGATCGGTCGTAGTAACTGACACGAAGACCGGACAGCTTCTTGCCTGTGTATCCTACCCGGGATATGATAATAACCGGCTTGCAAATACCATGGATTCAGGCTATTATACAAAGCTTTTAAATGATCAGTCAGCACCGTTATATAATAATGCGACGCAGGAGAAGACGGCACCGGGATCTACTTACAAACCACTGGTTGCTGTTGCCGGACTGACAGAAGATGTCATTGATACCAGTACGTATATCAGTTGCGGCGGACTCTATGAAAAAATTTCACCGAGTCCACGATGCTGGATTTATCCGGGGTCGCATGGAAGTCTGAATGTGACGAGTGCGATCCAGCATTCCTGTAATATGTTCTTCTATGAAGTTGGATACCGTCTGGGACTTACAAACCAGATGCTCAGTAATGCAAAGAGCAGCGAGTCGGGATATTCTTCTGACCAGGGATGTGAGACGCTTCTGAAATATGCGACTATGTTTGGACTGAACCAGACAACAGGAATCGAAATTCCGGAATCGTCACCTCAGGTATCTGATCAGGACTCTGTACGTTCTGCAATCGGTCAGGGTACTAATAACTATACGACAACTCAGCTTGCAAGATATGTTACAGCAATTGCAAACAGAGGAACTGTTTATAATCTTTCCCTTCTGGATCATGTGGAAAATAAGGATGGTAAGGTAACAAAAACTTACGAACCGGATGTGCTGAACCAGATAGAGGGTGTTTCCGGAAATACATGGGATGCTGTTCAGTCGGGAATGCGGGCAGTTGTTACCAGCAACAGTACATATTCTTCGCTGGGAAATATTACAATGTCAGGTAAAACCGGTACGGCACAGCAGAGTACTACACATCCGGATCACGGTCTGTTTGTTGGCTATGCGCCAAGTGACGACCCGGAAGTCGCATTTGCGATCCGTATCAAAAATGGTTATGAATCTTTATATCCGTCAGAGATTGGAAGAGACCTGATGCGCTATTATTATGGAGAGACAAGCCGTGATGAGCTGATCACAGGGCATGCATCGGCAGCAGGTTCATCATCGACACATGGAGACTAGATTGAGGGGGATCACAGGTATGAAACAGAAAGTCATCATTAAAAGTAATAAATACGGTCTGATTGTTCATATGGATCCTGATGCAGAGTATACAGAGATTCTGAAGGAATTGAGAGAAAAATTTACCGAATCTGCTCGCTTTTTCAAAGATGCGACCATGGCGGTTACGTTTGAAGGGCGGATTCTTACAAAACCACAGGAAGAAGAGGTCATTGGTCTGATCACTGATGTCGCTCATATCCATATTGTCTGTATTTTTGATGCTAATGAAAATACAGAAAGATTATACAAAAAAGTAGTAGAAGACTCTCTTAACAGTTTAACCAGAAAAGAAGGTCAGTTCTACAAAGGTACGCTCAGACAAAGGCAGGTACTGGAGACAGAACAGAGTATTATTATACTTGGCGATGTAGAGTTTGGTGCAACCGTAGTATCCAAGGGCAATATTGTTGTGCTGGGTGCGGTAAGGGGAACGGTACATGCCGGGGCAACAGGAGATCGGAATGCGTTTATTACGGCGTTGTCGATGAGACCGCATGTAATGAAGATTGCAGATATTGTATCAACACATACATATCTTCAGGACGAAACCGTAAGACCAAGTATCGCCCGTCTTGACGGCAAGCGCATTTATATCGATCCACTGGAGAATTTAGAGTGGTAGGAGGATCTGAAAAATGGGTGAAATTATTGTAGTGACATCGGGAAAAGGCGGTGTCGGAAAAACAACAACGACAGCAAATATAGGTGCCGGACTTTCAAGGCTCGGGAAAAAGGTACTGGTGATCGATACGGATCTAGGTCTTCGGAATCTGGATGTTGTCATGGGACTTGAAAACCGGATCGTATATAATCTGGTCGACGTGATCGAAGGTGGCTGCCGTTTGAAGCAGGCGATGATCAGTGATAAGCGTCATGAAAATCTGTATCTGCTGCCATCGGCACAGACAAAGGATAAGTCAGCGATCACACCGGAGCAGATGATCAAGCTTACAAATGAGCTTCGAGATGAATTTGATTACGTTTTACTGGATTGTCCGGCAGGGATTGAGCAGGGATTCCAGAATGCGATTGCCGGAGCTGACAGAGCATTTGTTGTGACAACGCCAGAAGTATCCTCCATTCGTGATGCTGACCGCATCATTGGGCTGCTGGAGCAGAATCACATGAAAAAACTGAATCTTATTATTAACCGTATCAGGATGGATATGGTGAAAAGAGGAGAGATGATGTCAGTAGAAGATGTGACAGAGATTCTTCCTATCGATCTGATCGGAGCAATTCCGGATGATGAACAGGTCGTGATCGGAACGAACCAGGGAGAGACGGTTGTAGATATGGATTCGCTGGCAGGAAAAGCATATACCAATATCTGCCGGCGTATAACCGGTGAAGAAGTGCCATTTCTCGATCTGGATAAACAGGAAAGTTTGTTTTACAAACTTTCCCATATGTTTAAAAGAAATTAGGAGGATGTATCATGCATGTATTTGAAAGAGGTATGCACCATTCATCTGTCCGCATTGCAAAAGAACGTTTGAAAAGCCTTCTTGTTTCGGACCGGGTGCAGTGTCAGCCAGATACTTATGAACTTTTGTGCGGAGAATTATACCACACAATCGGAAAATACATGAAGATAACCGAAGATAATTTTAAAGTGGAAATAACACGTTCACAGATTAGAATCAACTTGACAGGAGAAAAATCGTGAGATTACCAAAAAAGACAAAACCTTATCATTTAAAAGATGTGAAATTCGGTCTGGTCATTTCTGTTATTGCTATATCGATTATCGGAGTTATGGTAATCGGAAGTGCAAAGCAGGCAGTACAGGGAAGACAGATCATAGGACTTGTCGCCGGAGTGATCCTGATGATCATTCTTTCGATGATAGACTATGTATGGCTTCTGAACTTTTACTGGATTTTATACGGGATCAATATCATTGCACTGGTATGTGTAAAGCTGTTTGGAACCAATGTAAATGGTGCACAGCGGTGGATCGATATCGGAGTGACGAATTTTCAGCCATCAGAGCTCAGCAAAATACTGGTTGTCGTATTCTTTGCAAAATTTCTGATGAATCATGAGGATGATCTGAGCAGTGCTGCAACCATCCTGAAAGCAGTAGGACTGATTGCACCAACACTGATCCTGATCGTTCTTCAGCCAGACCTTTCAACAACCTTATCCATAGCGCTTGTCTTTTGTGCTATGATGTATCTGGCGGGACTGAGTTATCGATTTATCGGAACCCTGATTGCGATTCTGGTTCCGGTTACGATTATTTTTATCAGTATTGTTGTACAGCCAAATCAGCCATTTCTGCACGATTATCAGCAAAAGCGTATTCTGGCATGGCTGGAACCACAGAAATATGCAAGTGATGAAGCTTACCAGCAGAATAATGCAATTATGGCGATTGGTTCCGGACAGCTTACCGGTAAAGGACTGAATAATAATACAACCACATCCGTGAAGAATGGAAATTTTATTTCTGAGCCACAGACAGACTTTATTTTTGCAATTGTAGGTGAAGAATTAGGTTTTGTGGGTTGCTGTATCGTGATTGGTCTGTTATTATTGATTGTAGTACAATGCATATTGATAGGACTCAGGGCACAAGATCTGGCGGGGCGGATTATTTGCTGCGGTGTAGCCGCGCAGATAGGATTTCAGTCGTTTATCAATATCGGCGTGGCAACAGGGATCTTACCAAATACAGGAATTCCCCTTCCGTTTGTTAGTTACGGACTGACTTCGCTTATCAGCTTATATATGGGAATTGGCATTGTATTAAATATAGGGCTTCAGCCTAAAAAATATCAGTAAAAGGAGCTGAGAAAATGAATATCGGACTTATTGCGCATGACTCTAAGAAAACACTGATGCAGAATTTCTGTATTGCATATCGTGGGATTTTGAGCAAGCATGAGTTGTATGCGACCGGTACAACCGGCCGGCTGATCGAAGAAGTTACTAATCTTTCTATTCACAAATATCTTGCGGGACCGCTGGGCGGCAAACAACAGCTCGGTGCGCAGATTGCACAGAATGGAATTGATGCTCTAATCTTTCTTCGGGATCCACAGAATCCAAAGCCACATGAACCGGATGTAAATGATGTCATTCGTCTTTGTGACATGCACAACATCCCGATGGCTACCAATCTTGCAACGGCAGAAATCATTATACTTGCATTAGACAGAGGAGACTTGGATTGGCGTGAGATGTATAAGTAGAGCAAAAAGTGCCGCACTGGTATGTGTGGCATCGATAAGTCTGTTTACAGGTGGTTGCATCGGAGGAAAAGGAGCAACACCTGTGACAGCATATGAACTTAAAAATTATAATCAGGATTTATACCAGGGAAAGCTTTATGCAGAGGAGCTGTGTGTAGCACAAAATGATGTGGCGTTAGAGGGTTATACAGAAGATACTGAATTGCACAGTGCTGCATTATTTGATCTTACAGGAGAACGTGTATTATATTCTTATAAAGCGCATGAACGACTGTATCCTGCCAGTACAACCAAGATCATGACGGCACTTCTCGCTATTGAGAATGCAAATTTGGATGACCAGGTGACGATCAGTGGAAACGCAGATGCATCCAGTTTTCCGGCGGATGCACAGGTGTGCGGCCTTGCGAAAGGAGAAGTCTGGACACTCAGGGATCTTTTGGGAGCTCTTCTTTTGTATTCTGGAAATGATGCAGCAACTGCAATCGCGGAATATGTAGGTGGATCAGAAGAAGCGTTTGTTAATATGATGAACCGCAGAGCCCAGGAATTGATGGCGAACGGGACTCATTTTATGAATCCGCACGGACTGCATGATGACAATCATTATACAACAGCGTATGACCTTTATCTGATATTTAATGAGTGCATAAAGCATGAAGATTTTGTAAATATCATACAGAGTGAAGCATATACCGCATATTATACAGATGTGGACGGTAACAGCCAGGAGGCGTTGTTTACACCGACCAATCTCTATGCGCAGGGAGAGGTGGATGTGCCGGAGAATGTTACGATCGTAGGTGGGAAGACCGGGACAACGGATGAAGCAGGATATTGTCTGATTCTGATGGAAAAAGATTCCAGTGACAATCCATACATATCGATTGTTATGGGAGCCTCAGAAAAACCGGTTCTGTATGAGGATATGACATCATTGATCGAGGCAATCCCGTCTGGTCAGCAGTAAATGTGGTGTGTGAATCTTATCGTATACACAAAAAGGGGCATCTCTTGTCTGGGAGCCCCTTTCTTTTTTTCAAGCATGTAGAAAATACACCGAGATGGTATCAGGTACATTACCTGGGCGTATTAAGATTCGGACATGGATCCGATTCTACCAAAAAGACTGATCAGGTAGAGTCCACACAGTCCGACGATCGTGTAGACGATACGTGAGAGCCATGACATGTTTCCAAAAAGCCAGGCAATAAGATCCAGACGGAATATACCGATCAGAAGCCAGTTCACAGCACCGATGATCACAACGGTGAGTGCTGTATTATCAAACCATTTCATGTAAATATCCTCCTTATACGATTCTATACGGTTAGTATGTGTTAAAACTTTGTGATTATTCATAAATGAGAGGAAAAATATGTTATATTATAAATATTCGGATTACCTGAAAAACAAATATGGTGAAAAAGTATACAAGCTTCCGGTGAACCTTCCGGTCACATGTCCGAACCGTCTTGACGGAGATGGATGTGCATTCTGTGCCGGTGCAGGAACCGGATTTGAGGCAATGTCGGCTGCAGTTTCTGTCACAGAACAGTTGACACGGACCAGACAGATGATTACAAGAAAATACCATGCCAACAAATATATTGCATATTTTCAGAATTATACCAATACCTTTCTTCCTCCGGACAGATTTCGCAGTTATCTGATGGAGGCTACCAGGATTCCGGGTGTCGTGGAGATATCTGTTTCCACAAGACCGGATTGTGTTTCGGCTGAGTATCTTGATATTATGAGAGATATCCGCGCGATGACCGGAATTCAGATGAATGTAGAACTTGGATTACAGACAGCAAATTATCATACACTGCAGATGATCGACAGGGGACATGGCCTTGCAGAATTTATCGATGCAGTACTGCGGATTAAAAGATATACTGGTATTTCAATCTGTACCCATGTGATTCTTAATCTTCCGGGAGATACGGCAGCGGATGCAAAAGAGACTGCAAGAATCCTTACTGCGCTTGGTGTGGATATTGTGAAACTGCATTCGCTTTATATTGCCAGAAATACACGGTTGTGCGATTGGTATGAAAATGGTAAAATAACGGTATGTTCAAAGGAAGAATATTTTGAAAGAGTGATTACGTTTCTTGAACAGATTCCGGAAACCGTGGCAGTAGAACGAATGTTTTCAAGAATTCCTGAGAAAGATGCGGTGTTCTGTAACTGGGGATGCAGCTGGTGGAGGCTGAGGGACGAACTGCTGCAGAAGATGGAAGAGGAAGGCAGGTATCAGGGCAGGTGCTGTGATTATCTGAATGGTGCGGCACTGTGCCTGTTAAAATCCGAATAGATTTGGAGGCTTGATTTTTGGCTGGGAAAAAGAAGAATACGGAGGTCGTCAGCCTCCAGAAATATAAACGAAAAGGACATTTAAATATTGGTACGATTCTGTTTGGAATTATTTTTGTGTATCTTGTTTTTACCGTTCTGATCTATTTTACAAAAGATAGAGTGAGTGTATATGAGGTACGGGAAGGAAGCATTTTAAAAGACAGGAATCTTACCGGAATGGTTCTCAGAAAAGAAACGGTGGTAAATGCTGAAAAAAGCGGATATGTCAATTATTTTGTAGACGATGCACAGAAGGTTGCACTTGGAACCAATATTTACACCATTACGTCTTCCAAGCTCGAGACACAGACGGATCAGGACAGCAATGAAGAAGTTTCCCTGAATGCAGATGAATGGAACAGTATTCTACTGAAGGCACAGGGATTTAATGAATCCTATTCACCGGAGGAGTTTAAGACGGCATCAAATCTGAAAAGTGAAGTAACAGCGATCTTACAGAACAATACGACACAGAGCAGGGTTGCACAGCTGAATTCTATTTTGCAGTCCGGAAATGTAGATGCATTTCAAAGTCCGGATGACGGAATCGTGGAGCTTTCGGTAGATGGCTATGAAAATCTGACGACAGATAATATCACGGATGAGATGTTTGATAAGGCAAATTACAGTGTCACAGAGCTTTCAGGCAATCAGAAGATTGATGCAGGGCAGCCGGTATATCGCCTGGTCACAGATGAAGAGTGGACGGTAACGGTACGCCTGACCTCTGATCTGGCACAAACCTTCCAGAAAAAAATGAACGGGGAAGATTCCCTTTCTGTTGAGGTCAGATTCCTGAAGGATAATAAGGACCTGTGGGGAACTATGCGACTTACGGAAAAGAAAAATGATATTTATGCCAATATTACTTTTAAGGATTCCATGATCCGGTATGCAGATGAACGGTTCGTGAATATTGAACTGATCCTGGAAGACGAGTCCGGGCTTAAGATTCCGAAAACCTCGGTAACGGAGAAAGACTGTTATGCTGTTCCGATAGATTATATTACGAGCGGCGGGGCTTCTCAGAACGAAGGTGTCTACAGGCAGACGACCAAAAAAGGAAAGACGACAACGGAATTTATTCCGGTGACGATCATTAACGAGGATACGGAATCGGGTATTGCATATCTGGATACAGAGAATCTGAAAAAAGGAGATACTCTTTTGTTGCCGGAATCTTCCGATACGATGGATCTTTTGAAAATCGAAAGCATCAAAGGAGTTTATAATGTCAATAAAGGCTATGCTGTATTCAAGCAGGTTCAGATCCTGAGTGAGAGTGATGAATACTATATTATTGCAGAAGGAAACAGCTACAGTCTATCCAATTATGATCATATTGCCCTGAACGGAGATTCTGTTCGGGATAATCAGATAGTAAGTCAATAAGAAATGGAGTGAAAGAAATGATCACAGAAAACTTAAAAGATGTGGAAGCACGTGTATGCGCTGCATGCGAACGCTCCGGCAGAAAACGGGAGGATGTAACACTGATTGCTGTCAGCAAGACCAAACCGGTAGAAATGCTGGAAGAAGCGTATGCTTACGGTTGCCGTTATTTTGGTGAAAATAAAGTGCAGGAACTGGATGAAAAATATGACATAATGCCGAAGGATATTCACTGGCAGATGATTGGTCATCTGCAGCGCAACAAAGTAAAATATATCATCGATAAGGCAGAGCTGATCCATTCTGTTGATTCTATTCGTCTTGCGGAAACAATTGATAAAGAAGCAGCGAAAAAAGGTATTGTTGTAAATGTGCTTCTCGAAGTAAACATGGCAAAAGAAGATACAAAATTCGGTCTGATGCCAGAGGAAGTTATGGATTTTATTCATGAAATTGTCAGATTTCAACACATAAAAGTACAAGGATTGATGACAATTGCTCCGTTTGTAGAAAACCCGGAAGAAAATCGTATACATTTTGCAAACTTACGAAAATTATCTGTTGACATTGCAAAGGAAAAAGTTGATAATGTTAACATGAGTATTCTTTCAATGGGGATGACCAATGATTTTGAAGTTGCTATAGAAGAGGGAGCCACCATGGTTCGGATAGGGACAGCAATTTTTGGCGAGCGAAATTATGCTCATCAGATTTAGATACCACAGATAGGAGTGTATAAGAAAAATGGGAGTATTAGATAAGTTTTTAGACGTTATGAAATTAAACGGCGACGATGATGAGTATGATGATGATTTCTACGATGAAGATGACGATTTTGAAGATGAGTCATATGAAGAAGAGAAGCCAAAAAAGAATATTTTTGGAAAGAAAGATAAACCGGCTGCTTACGAAGAAGAAGAGGAAGATTATCAGCTTAAAAAATCAGGTCGTTCAAATAAAGTCACCCCGATGCGCCAGCCTTCTACACGCAGAAATGCTCCTGCAATGGAAGTTTGTGTAATCAAACCAAACGCAATGGATGATACACGTGAGATTACAGAGACTCTTCTCGCGGGAAGAACTGTTATTTTGAATCTGGAAGGTATGGATCTTGAGATCGCGCAGAGAATTATTGATTTCACATCAGGATCTGCTTTTGCAATTGATGGTAATCTTCAGAAGATTTCAAGTTATATTTTTCTGGTAACACCGGCAAATGTTGATATTTCCGGCGATATGCAGGATCTTCTGAATACTTCGTTCGATGTGCCGATCCAGAACCGTTACTAGAAGAAAGAAGACAGGGTATGGAAAAAGAAGAGACTTTACTTCGTAAACGTCTGATTGAGCTGTCTAACAATGCTTATCAGAGAGGAATCATTATGTATTCCGATTTCCTGAACCTGAATGAACTGAATATATTACATACTACGCCGAAGGATTCTTTCCCTGTTCCATACAGGACCTTTGGCGGGTATGATCCGTCAGAGCGTCAGATGGCAGCATTTCTACCTGATGCTTTTTATATGTATATGGATGAGGAAAGTATCCGCAGTACATATCCGATCCGCATTCTGAAGATCAGTCCGCTGCAACCGAAATTTGCTGAGGAATTATCACACAGAGATTATCTGGGTGCACTTCTGAACCTTGGGATCACACGGGCAAAGACGGGAGATATTCTGATTCACGATAAGGAAGCTTATGTGTTTGTACATCAGGAACTGACGGAGTTTCTTGTAAAAGAACTGACCAGGGTACGTCATACAACCGTTCGTGCCGTAGAAGTAGAAAATGCAGATTTTAAATGGGAGCCAAAGTACGAAGAGATTAAGGGGACTGTTGCATCAGTACGCCTGGATTCCCTTCTTTCACTGGCTTTTTCTTCGTCCAGAAGTAAACTTACTGCATTGATTGAGGCTGGGCGTGTATACGTAAACGGAAAGCTGATTACCAGTAATGGATATCATGTAAAGGACAACGATATCATTTCCGTAAGACAGATGGGACGTTTTCAGTACGAAGGAGTTCTTTCCGAGACAAAAAAAGGACGTTATTATGTTACAATCCGAAAGTATATCTAATGGCATTAGCAGTAAAGGAGAGCATATGAAGAACAGACCAGGGTTAAAACAATATATTTTTGCAGCACTTGGAGTCGTAATCCTGGTGCTTCTGGATCAGTATACAAAGCTTCTGGCAATTGCACATTTGAAGGATCAGTCTGCATTTGTGTTGTGGAATAATGTTTTTGAATTGCATTATCTTGAAAACAGAGGAGCTGCATTTGGGATTTTTCAGAACCAGCGATGGTTCTTTGTCATCATGACCGTTGTGATCCTTGTTATTGTGAGCTGGTTTTATGGCAGAACTCCGGTAGAAAAAAGATATCTGCCACTCAGAATCTGTATGATCATTCTGACAGCCGGAGCAATCGGGAATTTTATTGACCGTCTGACCAGAGGATATGTGGTTGACTTTTTTTATTTTTCACTGATTGATTTTCCGATTTTCAATGTGGCGGATATTTATGTGACTGTGACGTTTATCGTTCTGGTTCTGCTGATCTTTTTTTATTATAAGGACGAAGATTTTTCTATTTATTCGCGCAGACAGGAGCAGAAACATGCAGATTAAAGAATTTCAGAGTGAAGAAAATGCAGGGGAGAGAATCGACAAATTTCTCACAGAGAAAGTGCCGGAGCTTTCCCGTTCTTATATTCAAAAACTGATAAAAGAAAAAAATGTAAAGGTAAATTCCACAGTAATCAAATCTAACTATAAGGTTGCAAAAGGAGATCAAATTCAGATTACGATACCGGATTTGACGGAACCGGATATCCTGCCGGAAAATATACCATTGGATATTCTCTATGAGGATGATGATATCCTGGTGGTTAATAAGCCGAAAGGTATGGTAGTGCACCCGGCAGCAGGTCATTATACCGGAACCCTGGTCAATGCGATCATGTATCATTGCAAAGACCGGCTTTCAGGAATCAACGGTGTAATGCGTCCGGGAATCGTACACCGGATCGATATGGATACTACCGGTTCTCTTCTGGTATGTAAAAATGATACCGCACACCAGATCCTTGCAGAACAGTTAAAAGAGCACAGCATTAAGCGGATTTATCATGCGATTGTACACGGTAATATCAAAGAGGATTCCGGTACTGTGAATGCGCCGATCGGACGCCATCCGATTGACCGGAAGAAAATGAGTATCAATGAGAAAAATGGCAGAAATGCAGTGACACACTACCGGGTCCTGGAGCGTTTTGGCGAATATACTTATATTGCCTGTGAGCTTGAAACCGGTCGCACACATCAGATCCGTGTGCATATGGCAAGTATCCATCATCCGTTGCTTGGAGACTGTGTATATGGTCCGGCAAAATGTCCGTGGACACTACAGGGGCAGACACTTCATGCGAAAATTCTTGGAATTATCCATCCGAGAACCGGAAAATATATGGAATTTGATGCCCCACTTCCGGAATATTTTGAAAATTTATTGAAAAAACTACGCAAAATGTCATGAAAATCTATACATTTATTATGAATTGTTATATAATATGTATAGGATAATCATGGAATAATGACCTGCAAAGGAGCGTGACGTTTATGAGTAAAACACATACAATTATAACAATAGGTCGTCAGTTTGGAAGCGGAGGACGCGAAATTGGAAAACGTCTGGCAGATGAACTGGGAATTGAGTTTTATGATAAAGAATTGTTGTCACGGGCAGCAAAGGACAGTAAGATATGCAAAGAGCTTTTTGAGACACATGATGAAAAACCGACGAACAGTTTTCTCTATTCATTGGTAATGGATACATATTCTATGGGATTTGCATCCGGTTCTGTCAATGAAATGCCACTAAATCACAAGATTTTCCTTGCGCAGTTTGATGCGATCAAAAAGATTGCGGAGGAAGGACCGTGTGTACTGGTAGGAAGATGTGCGGATTATGCACTGGAAGAGCGGGATGATGTACTAAGTGTATTCATTCATGCAGATCTGGAAGACAGGATTAAAAATGTAGCAAAGCTGAATGAACTGACAGATAACAAAGCAAAAGATCTGATACATAAGACAGATAAACGCAGGGCAAGCTATTACAATTATTATACCAACAAAAAATGGGGCGATGCCGAAAGTTATGATATTTGTATAAACAGTTCCAAGTTTGGTGTTGACGGATGTGTGAAAGCTATCAAGGATTTTCTTGAATTAGAGGCAAGCTTGGAAGAGTAAGAACAGCGATTATAATGTTATAAGACGGGGGAAATAAAAATCCCCCGTTTTTTAGACCTGTAGCAAAATACTTATGTTCTGATAATTTCGGAACACAGGCATTATAGTGTCAAATAAAGAGAAGAAAGAGGAGACAAGAAAACATGAAATTTGTAATTCAGAGAGTAACACATGCCGAGGTTGCGGTAGAAGGAGAAGTGATCGGAAAGATTGGGAAAGGATTTATGGTGCTGATCGGAGTGGCACAGGATGATACCAGGGTGATTGCAGACAAAATGGTAAAGAAGTTGACAGGACTTCGCATTTTTGAAGATGAGAACGGAAAGACCAATCTTGCCCTGAAGGATGTGGATGGAGAACTTCTTCTGATTTCCCAGTTTACCTTATATGCAAACTGTAAAAAAGGATTCCGCCCAAGTTTTATTGAGGCAGGTGCACCGGATATGGCAAATGAACTGTATGAATATATTATTGAAGAATGTAAGAAAGTGATCCCGGTTGTGGAAAGAGGAAGCTTTGGCGCGGATATGAAGGTATCTCTTTTAAATGACGGTCCATTTACGATCGTGCTGGATTCGGAGCAGATTTGTTAAATTATTATTTGGTTTCTAAAGATGTATCGTGTATAATAGAATACAGATGGAATACACAAGAAAGTGGGGAATGTAATAATGAGTTATGAAGCATTAAACAGCAGGATTATGGAGATGAAGGATGAAATTCTTGCTGGAATCCAACAGAACATGAGAATTGAAAGCGTGCGTGGTGAGGCACAGCCAGACGCGCCATATGGTCCGGGACCGAAGGCTGCTCTGGAAGATGCCCTTGAACTTGGCCGCAAGCTTGGCTTCAAGGTTGGGCAGGCAGACAATCGTATAGGCTGGGTAGAATATGGAGAAGGAAAAGAGATGGTAGGCGTTCTTGGTCATGTAGACGTTGTACCGGCTGGCGATACCGGTTGGACTTATCCTGCCTATGGTGCCGAGATCCACGATGGAATTCTTTGGGGAAGAGGATGTCTGGATGATAAGGGACCGATCATTGGATCAATTTACGCATTGAAGGCGATCCGTGACCTGAATCTTCCAATTGACCGTAGAATCCGTGTTATTTTTGGATCTGATGAGGAATGTGGCTCTTCATGCGCGGCGTATTACGTAGAGAACGGATATGAGATGCCGACGATCGGATTTACTCCGGATGCAGATTTTCCTGTTATTTTCTGTGAAAAAGGAACGACCGGAATCAAAGGCGGTTCTAAGGTTTATGACAAAGGTCATATCGAAGTGGAATATTTTGGTGGTGGAATTGCTGACAATGTCGTGATTCCAACTTGTAAACTGATCGTAAAAGGAGACATTAAGGTAGCAGAGACAGAAGGAATCACTGTGACGCATGAAAACGGAAAAACAATCGTTGAAGCGGTGGGAAGAAGTGCACATGGAAGTACCCCGCATCTTGGTGTAAATGCAGCAATTCTTCTTTTGAATGCAGTGAAAGAGAATGAATTTGGTGGAGAATTCCAGCAACTGATGGAATTTCTTCTGAAAGAGATCGGAACGGAGACAAATGGAGAATCACTGGGAGTACATTATGTGGATGAAGAAACTGGTGAGACAACCGTAAACCTTGGTATTGTTTATTATGATGGAGAAGAGACCTATTTTACATTAGATGTCCGTTATCCAAAAAATGCAGATCCGAAAGTTGTTGATGATACACTGATCAATCATATCAACAGTTACACATTCGATGTGCTCCGGAAAAATAACCACAAAATTCTCTATGTACCAAAAGACTCTGAACTGGTGACAAAGCTCGTTCATGTATATGAAGAAGAGACTGGCGAGCACTTGGAACCACTTGCAATCGGTGGTGGAACTTACGCAAAGAAATTCCAGAACATGGTTGCATTCGGACCGGTATTTCCAGGTGAAGCAGACGTGATCCATCAGCCAGATGAACATGTGGAAGTAGAAAAGCTTCTCCGTGCACTGCAGATTACGGCAGCAGCGATGTACGAACTTGCAAAAAAATAGTAGAAAACAGTGCTGACTGAATTATCTGGATATGTCATAATAGATACGAGCATCGAAGGGTGAGTTGTTCAATGGAACAAAAGCCGGATAAGATGACAGGTTGAGAATACCTGTACATCTTATCCGGCTTTTTTGATGCATTTGAAAAAATATTTATGATAGTAAGAAAAAAAGGGATATGGAGAAGAACATATATAAAAAACAGGTGATTACTTGCAAAAAGCACTTCTATCTGAGATGCTTCTGCAAGTAATCACCTGTTTTTTTAAAATTAACGGAAGAAGCGCATAACAGCAGCAACTTTCCCTAAAATCGTAACATCTTCAAGGATAAATGGTTCCATTGCATCATTCTCCGGCTGAAGACGGATCACACCTTCTTCTCGGTAAAACGTCTTTACCGTTGCACCGTCATCAATCAGAGCAACAACCATGTCACCGTTCTCTGCAGTTGCCTGCTTTTCCACAATGACATAATCTCCATCCAGTATACCGGCATTTATCATACTTTCACCCTGAACTTTCAGCATAAAGAGTTCTTTATTTGATGAAATATATTCAGTAGGAACAGGATAGTAATCTTCAATATTCTCCTGTGCAAGAACCGGTTCTCCTGCAGCTACATGGCCTACGATCGGAATCTGAACCATCTCACGTCTTGTGAGATTAAATGAATCATCCAGAATCTCGATTGCACGTGGTTTGGTTGGGTCACGTCGTATGTATCCGTTCTTCTCAAGAGTCTCGAGATGAGAGTGTACAGAAGAAGTTGACTTCAGATTCACAGCATCACAGATCTCACGTACAGCCGGTGGAAAACCACGTTGCAGGATCTGGGACTTAATATATTCAAGTATCTCTTCCTGTTTCTTGCTAATATTACCTTTACTCATAAAAGACCTCCTAAATCTGTATCTATATCAATTTGAAGTATTATCTGAACTAACTTAAATGAAAAACTAAATTCCAGCTGTGGATTATCTCAGTAACTATGCGGGATTAAATTCTGTAATGCACCTTAA
>NZ_JBCPDP010000022.1:0-42780 GCF_040915385.1 Coprococcus sp. RTP21204st1_G4_RTP21204_210225
AAATTTGTATGTGGTTTTGAAGGTACATGTAGAAAGTAAGGGAGCTGTAGACCGTAAGGGTTTGCAGTTTTTTTATTACATATATTATATAGGAAATTATTTACCTTTAAGGAAAAATGTGGTAATATGCTGAAAGAATGAGAGTAATTTAAGAGGCATGAGCAAATGGGTTTTTTAAATCAGCTATTAAAGTACAAAAATATATGTATTCAATGTCATAACAGTCCAGATGCAGATGCACTGGCTGCGGCATATGGGGTGTATACATATTTAAAACTACAGGATATCAATGTGTCAATTATTTACAGTGGAGATTATGAAATCCAAAAAAAAGATCTTTTGTACATGATTGATATCTGTGAGATTCCGGTAGAATATGTAAAAGAGTTACCCAAGACAGATCTTCTACTACTGGTTGATGGGCAATATGGAAGAGGAAATGTATATCGTTTTGAAGCGGATAATATAGCAATGATCGATCATCATATGCCTTCCATGAAAAAAACAGAAAATGCTTTTATTGACTATTCTTATCAAAGCTGTTCTACAATTGTCTGGGAACTTTTGAAAGAAGAAGGATATGATGTAAAGGCGAATGAAAAGTTAAGTATTGCATTTTTATATGGATTGTATACAGATACTTCTTCCTATGTAGATTTGTACAAGAAGCATGACATTGCGATGCGCGATGAGTTAAGCAAAGATTATCCGGAACTGGAACGGTTAAAAAAATCATCCATGAGTCTGGAGGACCTCATGATTGCAGGAGAAGCTTTGTACCATGCATATTTTGATAAAGAGAAGCAATATCTTTTGATCAGTGCAATGCATTGTGAGCAATCAGTGCTTGGAATCATTGGTGATATGGCAATAAAGGTTGATGTTGCCAAAGTTAGCATTGCATATACGGATATTGACAGTGGATATCAGGTTTCAATAAGAAGTGCGGATCGGGAGTATCTTGCAAATGAAGTGGCAGAAAAGCTCTGCGATGGAATCGGAAGCGGTGGTGGCCATATAGATAAAGCCGGCGGTGTGATTTCAAGAGATTGTATCTGCGAAAGTTATGCAGGATGGGAAATTGCAGACATTATCAAAGAGAGAATGGAAAAAATCATGAAATAAAAAAAAGAAACAGTGGTTTACAAAAAAGGAAGTAAACCGCTGTTTCTTTCTATAATGATGTTAGAATTCCCTGTTCTGATAGAATTTTATGGATAGAATCCAGGAAATCATATACAGTAATAAACCTATGAAAAAAAGAATCAAAATATAGTAACTTCGGAAAGGGAAATGTGCAAGTCCGAGAGGCAAATTTTTTATGAAAGATTGCAACCAACCAAGCAATGCGAAAAATAAAATAAATCCAATATAATAAGCAAACCGACCTTTCTCAGCACCTAGTTTGAAGGTAAACGGAAACATAAAGGCAGGTGGCAGTAATCCGGCTATAAAGATAATTGTAAAAATAGTAAGAAGACCGGAAATATAAAAGTTGTGTCTTATAATCATGTTGATTATTTGCACAATTTCAACAATGATGGCAGAAAGTGTAAGGGTACATACTGTTAAAATATATTTGGAGGATACAATTTCTTTTCGGCTACAGGGAAAGGTACAGGCATAGAGACTCCAATTTGATTTTTCATCGTAAGAAAGCAGGTTTACCGGGATAATGCTGGAAATTGTAATAGGATATAATGCAAAAAACAGATTGTTATTCCATGCTCCGGCAAAGGAAAATACAATAATCAGAATAAAAAATAAACGACAATATTTTATCATCAGATAAAGATCTTTACGAAGTAATCCTTTCATATTCAGTGAACCCCCTTTATCATAAAAATAAACAAATCTTCTATACTGATCGGATGTACCTTAAATCCTTCCGGAATCTGATCTCGAAGAACTACTGCTTCTACATTGTAAGAAGAGTATTTGACTCCGATGACCGCAGATTGATCGAGTTCCTGAAGCTGTTCCTTTGTACATTGAATGATACCGTATTTTTCCAGAAGCCGGTCTTTTTCTTCGAAAAGAACAAGGTTACCTTTATGAAGAAAGGCAACATAATCACAAATTTTCTCCAGATCACTTACAATATGGGAAGAAATTAAAATTGCATGAGATTCATCTCTGGTAAAATCATTGAAAATATCAAGGATTTCATCGCGCATTACAGGATCAAGACCGCTTGTTGCTTCATCAAGGATCAGAAGTTTAGGATGATGAGAGAGAGCAACTGCAATTCCCAGTTTCATCTTCATTCCTTTTGAAAACTTACCAAATTCTTTTTTATTTGGAAGGTTAAATTTTTGGAGATATTGGTCGTATAGAGAAGGATCCCAGTTGTGGAAAATATCCTTCATAATGCGTCCAATCTGTAAAGGAGTCAGGCATTCCTGAAAACCAACTTCATCTAATACAACGCCAATTTCTTCTTTCAAGATAGTAGTAGCAGAAGTGCAGTCTCTTCCCAAAATTCGAATCGAACCGCTGTCTTTTTTTATGATATCCAGAATTAGTTTAATGGTGGTAGTTTTTCCGGCACCATTTTCACCGATGAGTCCTAAGATACATCCACTGGGAAGAGTGAGATTTAGATGATTCAGGGAAAATCCAGGATAGTTCTTATTCAAATCGTTTATTTCTAAAGCATTTGTTTCAAATGTGGCCATAAGCTATTCCTCCATCATGAAATGAAGCATCTCAGTAAGTTCCTGTTCGCTTAGATTACAGGAAGCTGCAAGATGTACTATTTTTTCCATGTAGTCTTCAATTTTTTTCAGATTTGTTTCACGCAAAAGATCCGTATTAAGTGGAGCAACGAAACAGCCCTTTGCTGCAATCGTGTAAATAAAACCTTCTTTTTCCAGTTCATCGTAAGCCCGCTTGGTTGTTACGACACTGATTCGTAGATCTTTGGCAAGGCTTCGAATGGAAGGAAGAGCTTCGTCAGATGGTAATGTTCCACTTATAATTTGCGATTTGAGTTGTGTAAAAATCTGTTCATAGATGGGTGCACCACTTTTGTTATCTATGAATATATTCACGTTTTCACCTCGCTTAAAATGTTATAACTGTATATATACAGTATATACAGTTGGCAAAGGTGTGTCAAGAGAAACAATCCTGCTTGTATAGAAATTTGATTCATGGTATGATAACTTTCATAGATTAAACGGAATTACCAGTCGAATAATATCTGGAGAAATCAATGTATGAAGAGTAGGAGAATAAATATAATGATTTCTCTGATTAAAGTTAAGGTAGTGGGAGGAAGGAAAAATGCAGACTTTTGCGAATACAGGAATAAAAACGGAAGTTATAGACGAAATTATTTCATTTGCAAAAAAACATGATATACATTGTGTGATTCTTTTTGGATCCAGAGCGAGGGGAGACTTCAAGAGGACGAGCGATATTGATATTGCGGCAAGTGGTGGTGATTTTGATCGTTTTGCATTAGATGTTGATGAAGAGACATCCACGTTGCTGGAATTTGACATTGTGGACCTGGATAGAGATATGCAAGACGCCTTACGAGAATCGATACGGAGAGAGGGGAAAATTCTTTTTGAAAAAGTATGAAAATTTTTGTGTGTCATTGGAAAATATGAAGGATATTTATAATTACGAAGAACCGTATGATAATGTCGTTCTAACTGGTTTGGTTGGATTATATGAAATTACATTTGAGCAGTCATGGAAGATGATGAAAGAAATATTGGAGATACATGGATTTGCAGAAGGAGCAACAAGTTCTCCGAAAATGATTCTCAGAACAGCATATAAAGCAGGTATGATAAAGGATGAAGAACTATGGTTATCTGCATTACAAGAAAGAAATAATGTAACACATTCTTATAACCGAAAGATTGCAATGGGGATTATTACGCAGGCAAAACAGAAGTTTTATAAAATGTTCTGTGAATTAAAAGAAGAAATTGACAGGAATTGGATATAGTAGTCAGGAGCATAAAATGGATACAAATGAAATCAAGATCCGCCCGGCAACCGAAGCGGACGCAGCAGAAATTTTAAATATCTATGCACCCTATATAACGGACACAGCAATTACATTTGAATATGATGTTCCGACACTGGAAGAGTTTACGGGACGGATTCGTCACACACTGGAGAAATATCCGTATCTGGTGGCAGTAAGAGACAGCGAGATTATCGGTTATGCATATGCAGGAGCTTTTTATGGGCGGGCTGCATATGACTGGTCGGCAGAAACTACGATTTATGTAAAGAAGGGCTGCAGTCACAGTGGTGTTGGAAAACTGCTTTATCAGGCACTTGAAACTGCACTGAAAGCACAGAATATCATCAATCTATATGCATGCATTGGATATCCGGAAGAAGACGATGAATATCTGACAAAGAACAGCAAGCAGTTCCATGAACATCTGGGATACCGTTTGATCGGAGAATTCCGGAAGTGTGGTTATAAATTTGGGCGTTGGTACCATATGGTCTGGATGGAGAAGATGATAGGAGAACATCCGGAGAAACCGGAGCAGGTAAAGAGATTTTCAGAAATATAGTGATGGAAATTAAAAAACGGGAGAATGCTGTTTGAAAATGCATTCTCCCGTTTCTCAATATTGTTATGAGAGCATCTCTTCGATCTTCGCCTGCATTTCAGCGACGGTATGCTTTCGTGACCGGGCACATTCCTGTGCCTGACAGCCGCAGATCAAACATTTGCGGTAGACGCCGCGGGAGAGTTTTTCTCCGTCTGTTCCAATCACATCCATATCAAAAAGACGTCCGAAGGGATGGTTTTCTTCGAGTTCTGTTGTTAGTTCTTTAATTTTATCTGCCGGATAGTCGACTGTAAGAATAATTTCATTTCCAGTCTTCTCATCAAACTCAGTTTGGGTAAGAATCGGAATGTTCTCTTTTTGTAATACAGCAAAAAGTGCTTCCTTTCCGGAAAGGAATGCTTTTTTGATCTGTTCATTCGTCTTTATAGGTCCCGGAATATTCATGCAGAATGAAATCACTGGGCAATGATATCTTTGAATATATTCATTTTGTATATTAACGCGGCGCTCGCGGCAGGCGAGCATGTCGGTTAATACTACTTCCTGTCCTTTCATAGCAGATCCTCCTAATAATGAATAACATTTTCTTGTTGTCTGATCCGTTCGATTACAGGAATTGCTTCCGGACTTTTGAAATAATCCAGTGTGGTTTGCGGTACCAGCTTCGAAAGGGTATCATAGTCACCATTTTGCAGGGCAAGACGTACATTGGAAGCGCTGATCGGTGTATCCTCACAGGTCTTTCTTGGGACAACGATACATTCGATGCCCTGTTCCGGTAATTTTTCAGACATGATCCGGTTATAGATTCCGGTAACCAGGCTAGTAGGCTCTTCCCCTACGTAACGGCGAGTGATACCGAGCACCTTTGCAATCTGCGTAAATACCGTCAGGTCCAGCATGGCGTGGCTTTCAATCACTGCATTCTCATCTTTCTGGAAATAGCTTGGAAAAGTAGTATTGCTGATAATATATGGACCACTGTCGTGATAACAGATGTTTTTCAAGTGTGCTGTTCCTTTCATGACGAGTTGTTTTCTGATCTTGAATGGAACCAGGCTGGCATCTTCACTGACAATGAAGAGATGAAGCAGATCATTTTCAGCAGCCGCTTTTTCTATAAGATACTGGTGTCCGAGGGTAAACGGGTTGGCGTTCATGACGAGAGCAGCAATCTTTCTGGTGGGAGTCTCAGCAGTCAATCCTTCTGGAAGTGCATCTTTTGCAAAAGTACGCAGATAATTCTGAAATCCGGTTTTTCGGTTTTCCATGAAGACAATCTGTCCATCGATCCGGGCAATTTCATAGAATCCAAGATCACCGAAGAACTTGGCAGAATTACATTTGGTGTAAAGAAAAAGGTGTGTATTCCCTCTTGAAAACTGAAATTCAATCAGATGAGAGACGATGGAATTCATCAGTCCTTCTCCCTGATGTTCATGGCTTACGGCAAAACATCGTAAGGTGTTGCCAAAACAGCTTCCTGTTGCGATAATGTGCATCTCATCGTCATACATGCCGCAGGTGTAATCCAGGTTAGCATCTCTGCGGATCCCTTCTGAGATAAGGAGCGCGTCCACTTCATCGTTGGCTCGCTTGTCAGAAGGATAGATTTGAGAAATATAATAATCTGACATAGATAAATTCCTTTCTGCACAGTAGCTCAAAATATTTGATGAAATTATTTTAACATGTGTATAGAAAATGTAAAGAGGAGCAAGGATTCAAGAAAGAAATCAGGCATTATTCTTAAAAAAATACAAATTGGATTTATGTCATATTGATATGATCACAATATGAATTATGTAATTTACTAATAACCAGGATAACCCTATAATATAGTTGGATAAAAAATAATCGTATGATTTATAGTAAAGGAAGGATAGATATGGCAACCATTTTCCCAAGAGAAGAAAAAGCCGAGATGTTATTTGACAAGATTCTTGCAAACCCGGAGGCATGCAGGCGACTGAAAAGAACTTTTTATGATGCCATTGATTCCGGAGATGAGTTTGTGACAGAAAATCTTCCCGCAAAGCAGTTCACCGCTGCATTATTCGATGCATATGAAAATAAAGATCTGACTGCATTTCTCATGGCTGTGTGCCAAAACAGTATGTTCGATCTTTTAAGAAATGCTTTTCTGATACCGTTTAAATTTAATGCGGATGGACAGACAAATCCTATTTTTTTGACAGATGAAGAGGGAAAGCTTCTGGAAAATCTTCCGATTCATGTAAAGGAAAAAGAATATGAAAAATTTCGAAAAGTTTATCAGAAGCGTGATAAAGTAAAAATGTATCTGGCACATGGATATAAGAAAAGGCATTGTTATGATTCAGAAACAATGGAAACACAGGAATATAAGATGGGAGAGCATGACGGAGTACTTCTGATCTATGAACTTCCGGATACCGTAAAAGAAAAAAAGACGGAGGCTGAAGCTTATGCAGCTGTGTGGGATATTATGATGGAACTTCAAAAGGAACTGCCAAATTCTGTGGTATATTACGGACAGGATTTCTTGCAGGAAGAAGGAAAAAGATTTGATGAAATGGGGGTTTTCCTTCCGCTGGAACACTTTTCTGACAGACTGGAAAGGCATATAGAAAAAGCGGATCAAATTGTATATGGTAAATAAAAAGATGCATCTGGTTGAAAAAAGATCAGATGCATCTTTTTATTTAAAATTCTTTTTTACGTGCAATAACGGAATGTTTTGTCCGTCAGAATTCTTGCAAAGATAAGTCCAAGAGGCAAGGCAAGAATGATAAGTATTGCAGCTGCAAACCAGGATGCAGAGGTTTGCAGAGACATCACTCCAAGATTATAGATTGCCCGGTAAAGATAAAGTCCCGGTACCATGATGACAATAGAAGGTACAGTCAGAGAAATTCTCGGGTAACCGATTTTGCTTTTTAATACAGAAGCCAGAATTCCGGCAGTCAGGGCACCGATAAAAGCTGCGGCTGCAGGAGGCAGGGAGACCAAGTCTACCAGTTCAAGACGGAGTGTATTGGCAATTGCTCCAATGATACCGGCTGTGGCAGAGAGTTCTTTAGGACTGTTGAACATAACAGAAAAGCCGAACACCCCGCAGAAGCTGGCGAGAAGCCGGAATAGTATATGTTGCCAGAGTGTGAGAGAAAGAGGTGGGAAATCACTTGGCTTTAAATGAAGGATAAGTGCCATGATCCAGGCGGTCAAGGTTGCGACAAGAATGATGATCATTGCGTAAGCAAGTCGTTCCAGGCCGGATCGCATATCCAGTTTTGCAAGGTCGATTCCGCTGGTGATAAATGGAAAACCGGGAATGATGAAAAGCATAGAGCATATATATCCGGCTTCATGAGCAAGAGAAATGCCGAACAACAGTTCAGTTGTTTTTAAAAGTGCAGCATAGATAAGGCAGGCAGCAGCAACAGAGGCAGTAATGCCTAAGAATAATGTGAAATGATGCTTAGTCAGTTTACATCTTACAAAGTTGCCGATACCGGCACCGAAAAAAGCAAGAAGCATTTCTACCGGTCCGCCACCAAGGAGAAAGGTAAATGCCCCACAGGCAAATGCTGCGGCAAATCCGAGTGCAACTGGAGAGTAAAGGCCATGGATCCGTTCAATCTCATCCAGATAAGAATGAATCTGTTCACCGGAAAGATATTTTTCCTTTGTTGGGAAATCGTTGATGAAGTTTTCCAGTCGGTTCAATTTCGAAGTATTAACACCGGTATTGGTCAGACACAGCGACTGTGAAAAACAGTTTTCACCGTCAAAACAGGTGTATTCAATGGACATCAGGCCGATGTCGGCGGTACAGCTGATTCCCAGTTCTCTGGAAAGGGTATTCATAGAGCTTCGAACACGCCATGCTCCGGTTCCACAGGAAAGAAGCATCATGCCACATCTACCGACAACGGAGGCTTTTTCAATTAGCCCGGCCTTGGTGATAGGAATGGTATCTTCTTTATTCAGTGCATAATCATGCCATAGAATGTCCATATGATTTTTTTCTATTATGCCTTGCTGCATAAATTTCACTTCCTTTTGCTATACCAATAATATATGAACAATATATTAAATATGTATTATTGGTATTGATTTATCATAATAAAGTATAATCATCGAAATGCAAAAGTCAATAGAAGAGTTGAGAAATCCTGAAAAAGGATAAGAATATGCCAATGTGGATTTAAAAACATGACCGAGGCAATGTGCATAAAATGAAAAACCATTTTTTGTCTAATGTGTATAAGAAAAAGTATGTAGAAAACACCGGCAGTTTTTAAAGTAATAAATGCTAATAAAAAATGCTAATAAGCAAGAAAGCCTGTTTTTCTTGACACTCATTATGTTAGGTGTTACGGTTATTGAGAGTTAAGAAAACTCCGTTTATTTATTAAGAAAATGAATCAATGAGGTGTAAGAACATGCAGGAATTAAAACCGATCAAAGAAGGTAAAGTACGTGAGATTTATGACAATGGCGACAGCCTGATCATGGTTGCAACAGACCGTATCAGCTGCTTTGACGTGATTCTGAATAATGAAGTAACTAAGAAAGGTACTGTTCTGACACAGATGTCAAAATTCTGGTTCGATATGACAGAAGATATTCTTCCGAACCATATGATTTCTGTAGATACAAAGGATATGCCGGAATTCTTCCAGCAGGAGAAATATGAAGGGAAATCCATGATGTGTAAAAAGCTCAACATGCTTCCGATCGAATGTATCGTTCGTGGTTATATCACAGGAAGCGGCTGGAAGAGCTATCAGGAAAATGGCACAGTATGTGGAATTAAACTTCCGGAAGGATTAAAAGAATCTGACAAACTGCCAGAACCGATTTATACACCATCTACAAAAGCTGAGATCGGTGATCATGATGAAAATATCTCTTATGAACAGAGTGTAGATCACCTGGAAAAATATTTTCCGGGAAGAGGAAAAGAATTAGCTGAAAAGCTTCGTGATAACACCATTGCTCTTTACAAAAAATGTGCAGAATATGCACTCAGCAAAGGAATTATCATTGCAGATACCAAATTTGAATTTGGTCTTGATGAAGAAGGCAATATGGTGATCGGTGATGAGATGCTGACACCGGACAGTTCAAGATTCTGGCCGGCGGACGGATATGAACCGGGACACGGACAGCCGTCTTTTGACAAACAGTTTGCACGTGACTGGCTTACAGCTAATCCAGATAACAACTGGACACTTCCACAGGAAATCGTGGACAAAACAATTGAAAAATATCTGCAGGCATATGAGATGCTTACTGGAGAAAAACTTGCATAATTATTGCATTTCATATCATAAGAATAAAAATACAAAAGGATCGGCTTTTAATTGCCGGTCCTTTTATTAACTGCTATTATAATAATAGGAAAATATCAATGAGAAAGGAAGAATCTTATGAAACGACCATTTAAGAGGATTTTATACGGCGGAGATTATAACCCGAACCAGTGGGGAAAAGAGGTCTGGAAAGAAGATATGCGCATTTTCAAAGATGCCCGTATCAATAGTGCAACGATTAATGTATTTTCATGGGCAAAGATCCAGCCATCGGAAGATACTTACAATTTTACAGAGCTGGATGAAGTGATTGCTATGCTCAGCCAGGAGAATTACGATATCGTGCTTGCTACATCAACAGCAGCGCTGCCGGCATGGATGGTAAAGCGTTATCCGGAGGTCGCAAGGACTGATTATGAGGGAAGACATCACAAATTCGGACAGCGTCATAATGCTTGCCCGAATTCCCTTGTGTTTCAGAAATTTGCATCCCGTCTGGCCGGAAAGCTTGCCGAGCGTTACGGGAACAATCCACATGTAACCTGCTGGCATATCAGCAACGAGTATGGTGGAGAATGCTACTGCGAAAATTGTGAGAAAGCTTTCCGAGTCTGGCTGCGTGAAAAATATCAGACACTGGATGAACTTAACAAAGCATGGAATACCGAATTCTGGGGACATACGATTTATGACTGGGATGAAGTAGTACTTCCAGATGCTCTTGGTGACGGGATTGAAGATGCGGCAGAACCGCATATGACAGCTTTTGCCGGACTATCGATTGATTATTGTCGCTTTAATTCAGACGGAATGCTGAATAACTTCAAGATGGAAAAAGAAGCAATCCGTAAATTTGACAAAGAGACACCGATCACTACAAATATGATGGGAACCTTTAAAGGACTTGATTATTTCAAATGGGCAAAGGAAATGGATGTGATCTCCTGGGATAATTATCCTTCTTATAATACACCATGGAGTCTGGTCGCAATGAAGCATGATTTGATGCGTGGACTCAAAGATCAGCCGTTTATGCTGATGGAACAGACACCGAGCCAACAGAACTGGCAGCCATATAACTCACTTAAACGTCCGGGTCAGATGCGCGCGCAGAGCTATCAGACCATGGCGCACGGTGCGGATACAATCCAGTTCTTTCAGTTGCGCCGAAGTGTAGGCGGATGTGAGAAGTTCCACGGTGCTGTCATTGCACATGCAGGAACGGAAAATACAAGAGTCTTCCGCGAGGTGAAGCAGCTTGGTGAAGAACTGGAAAGATTAAGTGACCTGATCCCGGGATCTGTAAATGAAGCAGAAGTTGGAGTGATCTTTGACTGGGATAATTACTGGGCTTTGGAATACACAAGCGGCCCGTCGATCAGTCTCAAATATGTGGACCAGATCCACCGCTATTACTGTTATTTCTATGAAAAAAATATTGGCACCAGTATGATTCCGGTGGATGCGGATTTCTCAAAATATAAGATGGTGGTTGCACCGGTTCTTTATATGGTAAAACCGGGAATGAAAGAAGCACTGGAAGAGTATGTGAAAAATGGCGGTATTCTTGTGACAACCTATATGAGTGGTATTGTTGGAGAGTCAGATAATGTATACCTTGGCGGATATCCGGGACCGTTAAAAGAGATGGCTGGTGTCTGGGTGGAAGAAATCGATGCCCTTGCACCGGAACAGCATAACATTGTGACGTTCAAAGACGGAAGCCGGAGCAAATGTAAGATCGTATGTGATCTGATGCATCTGGAGGGAGCGGAGTCTCTTGGCGAATATACGGAAGATTTCTACGCAGGCATGCCGGCAGTGACCAGACATAGTTATGGAAAAGGAAAACTGTATTACATCGGAACCTGTATGGAAGAAGATGGAATTGCGAAGATTCTTTCCATGGCAGTAGAGGATGCAGGAGCAGAACCGGTTGCAGGAGCTGGAAACGGTCTGGAGATCGTGAAACGTAACAGAGAAGGAAAGAGCTTCTATTTTGTGATGAACTTCAGGGA
Source organism: Coprococcus sp. RTP21204st1_G4_RTP21204_210225 (assembly GCF_040915385.1). Taxonomy (NCBI): domain Bacteria; kingdom Bacillati; phylum Bacillota; class Clostridia; order Lachnospirales; family Lachnospiraceae; genus Coprococcus; species Coprococcus sp. RTP21204st1_G4_RTP21204_210225. The sequence goes on from NZ_JBCPDP010000022.1 coordinate 11,875, forward strand.
TGAAGAGCTGGAAATTCCGGAAGAATTTGCAGGCAAAACAGATCTGCTGAGTGGGAATGCAGTAGGAAAAGGAGAAAAACTTCCGAAGTTTGGTGTGAAGATTGTAGTGGAATAAAAATTTAAGATTGAAAATAAAAGGAAGCAGGAATTTCAGACAGGTGTAAGGCTGTCAGAGATTCCTGCTTCTTTGGGTTAGGCGGGAATTATTTAATGAAATTATTACTGTGACGGATGAGGATGCCTATGAGACGGCAAGACTTTCTGCAAAGACAGGAGGAATTTCGGTTGGAATTTCATCAGGAGCAGCGCTCTGGGCTGCGATCAAGGTGGCAAAGAGAGCTGAAAATGCAGGGAAGAATCTTCTTCTATTCTTCAATCACCTGGATTTCCAGAAAATCAAAATCAATCGAATCCACGAAACTGTCCTGATAGAATCTCGCTTTGGAATGCCGCTTGAATTCGTTGATATTCACATCCAGCCAGATCGGTTTGCTGAGATCAAATTCATAGCAGATCTCATCCAGAGCATTGAAAATCTTGTGGGTTCTTGTATCGTCACTGTCATCACAGATGGTGGTATCTTTGATCATATGATTGTCTTTAAATTCTTTTCCCCATAAGCGGAACATGGTAAAATCCTCCTTTAAAAAAATTATGAAAAATGCCGGTCAGGCGAAGAATGTTTTTGTATCAAGTGATTTTCAGTATAGCGGATTTAGGGGAGAAAGTAAAGGAGACAGATTTTATTCTATGATTCTCTGATATGATGTGCTATATTGATACTAAAGTTTATGAAAGAAAGAGAATCATTCTCAATAACATGGAATAGGATAGAGAAAAAAGACAGGGAATCAGAAAAATGTCTGGAATAAAACGAGAAACTATAATCCGGGTTATACTGGGAATCTGTATGATATTTGTATCGATTGGTATGATATATGGTAAGTCCAAAGCCGGGAACGCAGATGAAAAAGGCAGAACCTATATAGAAGAATCAGAAAAAACTGCAAAGCAGAAGAACACAGAGAAAAGCAGGAAAGACAGCACGGAATCAACAAAGGCAGACAGCACAATTAAAGCCCAGATGACAGAAGCGCAGCAGCTATCAGACACCGAAGCAAAAGGCATTGCCGAGGCTGAAGCGGTAGAAGCATCCATCCAGCCGGGACAGTATCCGGTGATGGGGATCAGCAGTATCCGCGCCTGGCAATTGGTAAATTATTTTAAAGCGTATGGAAGCACTTATCCGGCAGAAGTTTTGACGCAGGGAGGTGCACCGGATATTGAGACATTTGCACAGATGTATTATGAAGAAGCCACGGCAGAAGGCGTCCGTCCGGAGGTTGCATTTGCACAGGCGATGAAGGAGACAGGCTGGCTGCAGTATGGTGGGGATATGCAGATCACCCAGTATAATTTTGCCGGGATCGGGACGACGGGAGGAGGCGTACCGGGGAATTCCTACCCGGATGTCAGAACCGGGATCCGGGCACAGATCCAGCATCTGAAAGCTTATGCGACAGACGAAGCACTTGTCAAGGAATGTGTAGATGACCGTTACTCTTACGTGACAAAGGGGAGCGCACCGTATGTAGAGTGGCTGGGGCAGAAAGAAAATCCGGAAGGGTATGGCTGGGCAACGGGTGAACGTTATGGATACGACATTGTAGAAATGATTCATGCAATGCGAAAATAAAAGAAATGTGTCAGATTGAGATTATCTAATTTATTAAAATACTATGAAGCTTGCCCGGGCTGTATAGATTTCAAAGAGAAAAAATGGTATACTGGTTTTACTTTCGGGACGAAAAAGGGAGATAGATTCCGGAGGGAAGTATACATAAAAAGGGGAGATTACATGCAGTCAGCAATGAAGTATTACGATGACGTAGACAGCTGGAAGACCGTCATGTTTCTTTACAATTCCGCATTGAAAGAAGTAGGGACGAAGCTGGAGATACTGAACGATGAATTTCAACATGTACACAGATATAATCCGATCGAGCATATCAAGACCAGGATCAAATCCGCAGAAAGTATTGTGAAAAAGCTGAAGCGGTACGGATATGAGACAAGTATTGAGAACATGGTACGCTATGTCAATGATATCGCAGGAGTCCGTCTGATCTGTTCGTTTACATCCGATATTTACCGGCTTGCGGAGATGATAGGGAATCAGAGCGACTTAAAGGTTCTGTCAATCAAAGACTATATCAAGAATCCGAAGGAAAGTGGATACAAGAGCTACCACATGCTGGTGTCCGTTCCAATCTTTCTGTCGGACAGTGTGGTGGATACGAAGGTCGAGATCCAGATCAGGACAATTGCGATGGATTTCTGGGCGAGTCTGGAGCATAAGATTTATTACAAGTTTGAAGGGCAGGCACCGGAGTATATCAGCCGGGAACTAAAGGAATGTGCAGATATGGTATCGGCACTGGATGACAAGATGCTGTCACTGAATGAAGCAATTCTGGAATGTCTGAAAGAAGGCGGTGAGAAGCCGGTTCCGGAGAAAACAGAAGAAGTGGATGCGGAGATCATTGAGAATCCTATGATCCGATAAAGAAACACAAGAAAGTAATTATAAGAAAGCAGGAGCAGTCAATTGATTGTTGAGGAGTATACTCAACGTTAACTGACTGCTCCTGCTTTTTTGACACCGAACAGAAAAAAATCATATTTAACAAAAACTTTACACAGCCAGGATTTCAGATTTTACAACCATTTTATATGATAGAGACCGTGAAGAAAAGAAAAAATAAAAACACATAAAACGGAGGATTTTAGTATTATGAAATTCAGAAAATTAATGGCAGTAGCACTTGTAGCAGCAATGGCAGCAACAATGGCAGTTGGATGCGGAGGATCATCATCTGACAAGAGCGCAGAGGGCAGTACGAATAACAGCAGCGCAGATGGCGGAAGTGATTTTGATACATCAAATGATATTACAATTGTATCCCGTGAAGATGGATCCGGTACAAGAGGAGCTTTCATTGAGCTGTTCGGAATAGAAGAAAAACAGTCAGACGGAACGAAAGTAGATATGACAACAACAGATGCGCAGATTACAAATAATACATCGGTAATGCTTACAACTGTAGCAGGTGACGAATATGCAATCGGTTATGTATCACTCGGATCTTTAAATGACAGCGTAAAGGCTCTGAAGATTGACGGAGCAGAAGCCACAGCAGACAATATCGAAAATGGTTCTTACAAAGTGTCAAGACCTTTCAATATTGCAGTGAAGAAAGATCTTGATAATGAAGTTGCAAAAGATTTTATGGCATATATTATGAGTACAGAAGGACAGAAAATCGTATCAAATGAAAAATACATTCCGGTATCGGATGTAGAAGCTTATGCAGGATCAAAACCATCTGGAAAATGTGTAGTAGGTGGATCTTCTTCCGTATCACCGCTGATGGAAAAACTGATTGAAGCATATAAGAAAGTAAACCCAAATGCAGACATTGAGCTTCAGACTTCAGATTCTACAACAGGTATGACATCTACGATCGAAGGAAGCTATGACATCGGTATGGCATCCAGAGAACTGAAAGATGACGAAGCTTCAGAACTTGAAGCAACAGTAATCGCAACAGATGGTATTGCAGTGATCGTAAATAAAGCTAACACGGCAGATGAGCTTTCAGCAGATCAGGTAAAATCAATCTATGTTGGGGATGTTACAACATGGGATGAAGTTTCCAAATAAATAAAAGAGGAAATTAAAGAATGAAATCAAAAGCATGGACTGAAAAAGTCATGCAGGGAGTGTTCTTCATTGCCGCCTGCACTTCGGTGCTGGCGGTAGCTCTCATTTGCATCTTCTTGTTTGCAAATGGAATCCCTGCAATCAGACAGATAGGATTTGTAAAATTTATAACCGGTGATATCTGGCGTCCGGGAAATGAACTTTTTGGTATTTTTCCGATGATCATCGGAAGTATCTATGTGACGGCAGGAGCAATTATATTTGGTGTACCGATCGGAATTCTGACTTCGGTATTTATGGCTATGTATTGCCCGAAGAAAATTTACAGACCGTTAAAAGCAGCAACTGAACTGCTTGCGGGAATTCCGTCAGTTGTATATGGTTTCTTCGGCATGGTGATCGTAGTTCCGATCATTCGGGACTTCGGAAGAACTTTAAAGATGATGGGACTGGTTGAAAAATCCGGAGATGGAAAAGGAATCCTGACTACATCAATTGTACTTGGTATGATGATCCTTCCAACGATCATCGGGACAACAGAAAGTGCAATGCGTGCAGTACCACCACAGTACTATGAAGGCTCGCTGGCACTTGGCGCAACCCAGGAAAGAAGTATTTTCAAAGTTGTGATTCCGGCGGCAAAGTCCGGTGTGATCACAGGAATCGTACTTGGAATCGGACGTGCGATCGGTGAGACCATGGCAGTTATTATGATCGCAGGAAACCAGCCTAGACTGGTCAATAATATTCTGCTCGGTGTCCGTACTCTGACTGGTAATATTGTAATTGAGATGGGATATGCGACCGGACTTCACAGGGAAGCGCTGATTGCTACAGGAGTTGTACTTTTTGTATTTATCCTGATCATCAATTTTAGTGTTGCGCTGCTTAAGAGGAGGGGTGAACATGAGTGATCAGACGAAAAAACCTGTTTATATCAACCGGGAAAATTTTACAGATAAGATAAAAAGCTATCTGAGACATCCGGGATCCATGATTTTGATGTTTCTTGTGATGCTTGCGACATTTATCACGTTTGCATTGCTCCTGTTCCTGATTTTTTATATTTTGATCAATGGAATTCCGTACATTAAACCGTCATTATTTTCATTACATTATACATCGGACAATGCATCTGTTATACCGGCATTGATCAATACGGTTGTTATGACACTGCTTTCGCTTTTGATCGCAGTACCATTTGGCATTTTTTCAGCAATCTTTCTTGTGGAATACGCAGGAAAGGGGAATAAATTTATCGAAGTGATCCGCCTGACGACGGAGACTCTTTCGGGCATTCCGTCTATCGTATATGGTCTGTTTGGTATGCTGTTCTTTGTAAATACGCTGAAATGGGGATTTTCCGTTCTGGCAGGTGCATTTACTTTATCGATCATGATTCTTCCGCTGATCATGCGCCAGACAGAAGAAGCACTTAAAGCAGTTCCGGATTCTTACAGAGAAGGAAGCTTTGGACTTGGAGCCGGAAAGCTCCGTACCGTATTCCGTATCGTGCTTCCATCGGCAGTTCCTGGAATCCTTGCAGGTGTGATCCTTGCCATTGGACGTATCGTAGGAGAGACGGCAGCACTGATTTATACAGCAGGAACGGTTGCACAGGTGCCAAAGAATGTACTTGGTTCCGGTCGGACACTGGCAATCCATATGTATATGCTGTCAAGCGAAGGGCTGTATATGAACCAGGCGTATGCGACAGCTGTTATTTTGCTTGTACTGGTTGTTGCGATCAACACCCTTTCCGGTGTGGTTGCGAAGAAACTGACGAAAGCATAGAGAGGAAAAGAAAATGTCAAAGATAAGTGTAAAAAATCTTGATTTATATTATGGCGATTTCAAGGCGCTGAAAAACATTAACCTTGAGATCGAGCCAAATAAGATCACCGCGTTCATCGGACCGAGTGGTTGTGGTAAATCCACACTTCTCAAGTCGATCAACCGTATGAATGATCTGGTAGAAGGATGCAGGATTGACGGCGAAGTCCTTCTGGACGGACAGAATATTTTTAAAGGAATGGACGTAAATGTCCTGAGAAAAAGAGTCGGAATGGTATTCCAGAAACCAAATCCATTCCCGATGAGCATTTATGATAATATTGCTTATGGACCGAGAACGCATGGAATCCGTTCAAAGGCAAAACTGGATGATATTGTAGAAAAATCACTGCGTAATGCAGCTATCTGGGACGAGTGTAAGGACCGTCTGAAAAAGAGTGCACTTGGCATGTCCGGTGGACAGCAGCAGAGACTTTGCATTGCACGTGCACTTGCAGTAGAACCGGAAGTACTTCTGATGGATGAACCGACTTCCGCACTGGATCCGATCTCAACATCCAAGATAGAAGACCTTGCGATGGAACTGAAAAAAGATTATACTATCGTTATGGTAACACATAATATGCAGCAGGCAGTCCGAGTGTCGGACAATACCGCATTTTTCCTTCTTGGAGAAGTTGTAGAATATAATGATACTGAAAAATTATTCTCGATTCCGTCCGATAAGAGGACAGAAGATTATATTACAGGGAGGTTTGGTTAAATGCGGAACAGATTTGACAGACAGCTGGAAGAACTTAATGAGATGCTTATCCATATGGGAGAACTTTGCGAGACGGCAATCGAGGAAGCAACAGGAGCTCTGGAAGGACATGATATTGCCAGAGCAAAGGCTGTCATTACAGCAGACAGCGAGATCGATCAGATGGAAAAAGAAATTGAAAATCTCTGCCTGAAGCTTTTGCTTCAGCAACAGCCGGTAGCGCGGGATCTGCGAAGGATCTCGGCATCACTTAAGATGATCACGGATATGGAACGTATCGGAGATCAGACTGCGGATATTGCAGATATTGTGATCGCAACAAAATCAACAGAGGAAAAGAATCTGAAGGATATTAACCGGATGGCAGAGGCGACTGTAAAGATGGTAAGAGACAGTGTATCTGCCTATGTACAGAAAGATCTGGAGCTTGCAAGAAAAGTCATGGATGCAGATGATGAGGTAGATGATCTTTTTGATCTGGTAAAAGGAGATCTGATAAAATTTATTTCCGATCACAAAGGAAGTGCCGGAGATGAGGCGATCGACCTGATCATGATCGCAAAATATCTGGAGAGGATCGGAGATCATGCAACAAATATTGCAGAGTGGGTTGAATTTTCAATTACAGGTATTCATGCAGGCGGAACTGCAATCTAAAAGAAATTAAAGGAGAACGAGAATGATTTTTTGTGTGGAGGATGAAGCGAACATCCGGGAATTAGTAGTATATACACTTGAGACTACGGGATTTGAGGCCCGTGGATTTGAAGAAGGCACATCATTCTTTGAAGCTCTGGCAGAGGAACTGCCAGAGCTGATTTTGCTTGATATCATGCTCCCTGGAGAAGATGGAATGGAGATCCTGAAGAAGCTGAAGACTTCCGGGAGAACCAAAGATATTCCGGTCATCATGGTTACGGCAAAGGGTGCAGAATATGACAAGGTCATGGGACTGGATGCGGGAGCAGATGATTATGTGACCAAACCATTTGGAATGATGGAACTGGTATCCAGAATCCGTGCAGTACTCAGACGGACATCGAAAAAAGAAGAGGATGATACCTATGTGCTGGGTGAGATCCGCATGGACCGTAAAAAGCATGAAGTAACGGTAGCGGGAGAACCGGTAGCATTAACATTGAAAGAATATGAGCTGTTGAGAAAACTTATGGAGAATCAGAATATTGTTCTGACAAGAGATAAATTACTGGAAGAAATCTGGGGATATGATTTTGACGGTGAGACCAGAACGGTAGATGTCCATGTAAGAACCCTGCGCCAGAAGCTGGGACAGGCAGGAGAATATATTGAGACTGTCCGTGGAGTTGGATACCGTATAGGAGAGATCGATGCGAAATAGAATCCAGAAAAGTATGATTTTTGTGGTTACGATGTCACTACTGATCTCGTATATTCTGGTTACTCTGGTTATTTACCGGCAGGCGCTGGATATCCGGCGCAGTGAACTGGTTCAGGAGGCAGGATATATCCGGGCGGCAATAGAAATATCCGGAGAAGAATATTTTGGCACCATGGATAAGGTCAGTAAGCGCACCAGGGTAACATGGATCGATAAAGACGGAAAAGTACTTTATGATACCGGAAATGATCAGGAAACGCTGGCAAACCACAAATCAAGAAAAGAATTCAAAGAGGCATTGGCAAATGGCAGTGGGCAGGATATCCGTATGTCAGACAGCAAAGGACAGGAGATGTACTATTATGCGTTGAAGATGGATGATAGCTCTGTCCTGCGTGTGTCAAGAGGCATGGATACGGTCTGGAATACAGCATTTATGATCTTACCGTATATGATTGCGATCGGGGTCATGATGGCATGTGTTGCATGGTTTATGACAAGGCATCAGGTGAAAAGGCTGATTGCACCGATTAACAATCTGGATCTGGAAGAACCACTGGAAAATGATGTATATGAAGAGTTGCATCCGCTGCTTGAAAGAATTGACAGGCAGAATAAAGAAAAAGCAGCAATTGAACAGATGAGGAGAGAATTCTCTGCAAATGTTTCCCATGAGCTGAAGACTCCTCTGACCTCGATTTCGGGATATGCAGAAATTATGATGAACGGTCTTGTAAAATCGGAAGATATGCAGGGATTCAGTGAACGGATCTATAAAGAGGCAAGCAGGATGATCACCCTGGTCGGTGATATTATCAAGCTGTCAAAGCTGGATGAGGGCAGTGTGGAGCTTGAAAAAGAGAATGTGGATCTGTATCAGATGACAAGGGAGATTGTGAGCCGTCTGGCACTTCAGGCAGAAAAACGCAGAATACAGGTTGAAGTGGTAGGAGAACATGTGGAATGTTTTGGAATCCGTCAGATCCTGGATGAGATGATCTACAACATCTGTGAAAATGCGATCAAATACAATAAAGAAAATGGAAAAGTAAATATCTGGGTTGGAAATACACTGAATGGGAAAAAAGTCATTGTCCAGGATACCGGAATCGGAATCCCAAAAGAGCATCAGGATCGTATTTTTGAGCGTTTTTACCGGGTGGATAAGAGCCATTCCAGAGAGACCGGTGGAACAGGTCTGGGTCTTTCAATTGTAAAGCATGGAGCACTTTTGCATAACGCAGAAATCCATGTGGAAAGTGAAGAAGGAAAAGGTACAAAAATGGAGCTTATTTTTCATTGTTAAAAAACTGTTTACAATTGGGAAATTAAATGTATAATGTATAGAAAAAAGCTATGAAATATTATAGCTTTTTTCTATTTTATATCAAAAACAGAATCATGTATAATAAAGAGTAATATGACTAAAATTAAAAAATGGTTGAATTCGGTATGGAAGAGTGCCGGATACAATCTGTGTAGAGATTCACATGGAAAATGAGAGGCAACTATGGAAGAACAGAAGCAGAGTACGAGCAGCAATTATTTTAAAGGATTATCCAGAAGGGATTATATCCAGAAAGCACATGAGATCATTCAGCAAGAAGGGATTCAGGCAGTATCTATCCGCAGGATTGCTAAGGAGATGGGGTGCTCATCAGCAAGTCTGTACAGGTACTTTGATAATGTGTCTGAACTTTTATACTATGCAGAACTCAGAATTTTAACCGGTTACATAGACAGGCTGAATGAGGCTGAGAAATCCTGGAAGAATATGTGGCAGGTATATGTAGGTGTGTGGGATTGTTATGCAACGGAGGCATTTCATAATCCGGAAGCATATAATCTGTTATTTTTTGAGTATAACAATGTAAAACTCAAAGAAGCAATGCGGGAATATTATGAAATGTTTCCGGAAGATATTGTAAATGTTAACCGCTTTTTCTACAATATGCTTCAGACACCAAGCTTTCTGGCACGTGATTTTGAGATGTGCAAGCGGTGTATCAATGTTGGTGGTATTACATATGACAATGCAGTAAAATTAAACCGGATGGTGTGCATGCTCTTTGAAGGCTACTTCAAAGATGTATATGAAAACGGGATAGGGGAAGAGCAGATTCCGGAACGTGTAAAACTGATGGTAGATGATGTAGATACGATCGTTATGGCTCTTGCCAACAATCTGAAAGGCTATAAAGGATACCGTAAATAAGGAAAAAACGCCGGTTTTTGGTTATTTTTAAATACAATCCTTGTTAAAAATTTAATTAAATTGCAATCCCCAAAAAACGTGGTAAAGTATATGTGAAAGTATCGAACACACGAAATAAGGAGGCAATTTAATGGACAATATGAAAGGCTTCGGCATGATGATTCAAGAGCTGAAGAAAAATCCAAAAACGATCGTTTTTACAGAAGGAACAGATGAGAGAATTCTTGAGGCAGCTTCCCGTCTTTTAGCAGGAAGCTTCCTTACACCAATTCTTGTTGGAAATAAAGAAGCAGTATTAGAAGCAGCTGAAAAGTATGGATACAACATCCGTGGCGGAGAGATCATTGATCCGGATGATTATGAGAGATTTGACGAGATGGTAGAACTGTTCTGCGAACTTCGTAAGAGCAAAGGTGTTACACCGGAGCAGGCAGCAAAGACACTTAAGAAAAACAACTATTTTGGAACCATGCTGGTTAAGATGGGAGTTGCAGACGCACTTCTTGGAGGAGCTACTTACTCTACAGCAGATACCGTACGTCCGGCACTTCAGCTGATCAAGACCAAACCGGGATCAAGCTGTGTATCTTCCTGCTTCATTTTGGTTCGTCCGTCAGCTACAGGTGAGAACGAAGTTCTTGCTATGGGTGACTGCGCGATTAATCTCAAACCATCAGAGGATCAGCTTGCAGAAATCGCATGGGAAGTTGCAGAATGTGGTAAACACTTTGGTATCGATCCAAAGGTTGCATTCTTAAGCTACTCTACACTTGGATCTGGAAAGGGTGAAGATGTAGATAAGATGCGTAATGCAGCAGCAAAAGCAAAAGAACTGTATCCTTCACTTCCGATCGAAGGAGAGCTTCAGTTTGATGCAGCTGTATCTCCGCGTGTTGCAAGAACAAAATGCCCGAACAGTGAAGTAGCAGGTCAGGCAAATACATTTATCTTCCCGGATATCAACGCAGGTAACATCGGATATAAGATCGCACAGAGACTTGGTAACTTTGATGCATACGGACCGATCCTTCTTGGTCTTAATGCACCGATCAACGACCTGTCCCGTGGATGCAATGCAGAAGAAGTTTATTCTATGGCAATCATTACAGCAGCACTCGTAGAAGACTAAGAGTATTGACAAATATTCAGACGAAAATTATAATATAACAAACAAGGGCGTTTTCAAAATGGATTGAGAACGCCCTTTTTGTGGATGCGATGAGCCAAGTGCAGATTTGTGCTTGCACAACGGATCTGCATTTGGCGAATGTACATCACCTGATGTTGGAAAAGGTAAAAAATCCTCTTGCAAGCAAGCTTGCATCGGCTTTCTGACCTTTTGACCCTGGTATCATCATTTTATTTATGAGTAGTAAAAACGGGAGGATTTGTATGAATATGAAAAATTATACGAGAGAAGATATCCTGAATCTTGTCGAGGAAGAAGACGTGGGATTTATCAGGCTGCAGTTCACCGATATTTTCGGAACAATGAAGAATGTAGCGATTACAGTAAGCCAGCTTAAGAGAGCACTGGATAATAAATGTATGTTTGATGGATCTTCGATAGAAGGATTTGCCAGAATCGAAGAATCGGATATGTATCTGCACCCGGATCTGAATACATTTGAAATTTTCCCGTGGCGACCGCAGCAGGGAAAGGTTGCAAGATTTATCTGCGATATTTACAGACCGGATGGAACAGCTTACGAAAGCGATCCGAGACATGTTCTTAAGAAGGTACTTTCCGAGACAAAAGAGATGGGATATGACTTTAACGTAGGACCGGAATGCGAATTTTTCCTGTTTGAGACGGATGATGCGGGAAATCCGACGACGATTTCCAATGAACGTGCAGGATATTTTGATCTGGGACCTTTGGACCAGGGAGAGAATGCAAGACGTGATATTGTTCTTACAATGGAAGATATGGGGTACGGTGTGGAGGCATCTCATCACGAGATGGCACCGGCACAGCATGAGATCGATCTGGAATATACAGAGGCGATGGATGCAGCAGACAATATCATGACATTTAAGCTTGTTACCAAAACAATCGCAAAAAGACACGGGCTTCATGCTACATTTATGCCAAAGCCAAAGGATGGTATCCATGGCTCAGGAATGCATCTGAATATGTCTCTGTCAAGAGATGGAAAGAATGTTTTTGCAGATGAAAAAGATCCGAATGGTCTGAGCAAGGAGGCTTACTATTTTATCGGCGGACTTATGAAGCATATCAAAGCGATCAGCTTTATCACAAATCCGATCGTGAATTCCTATAAGAGACTGGTTCCCGGATATGAGGCACCGGTATATATTGCCTGGTCAGCGAATAACCGGACTCCTCTGATCCGTATTCCACGGGTATCAGGGGAAAGCACAAGAGTCGAACTCAGAAGTCCGGACGGGGCAGCAAATCCATATCTGGCACTTGCCGTATGTCTGGCTGCCGGAATGGAAGGAATTAAAAACAAGATCCTGCCGCCGGAGAGTGTAGATGAGAATATTTACGAAATGACAGATGTGGTGAAAAATGCACTTGGAATTGAGGAGCTTCCGGCAAGCTTAAGAGAAGCAATCACAGAATTCCAGAAAGATCAGTTTATGCAGGAAGTACTGGGAGAAGAACTGTCACAGAAGCTGATCGAGTCAAAGCGTGCAGAATACAGAGCATACCGCACTCAGGTTACAGAATGGGAAATTAATGAGTACTTACAGAAATTCTAAAGAAACTTTCCAATTCTAAAGGCAGGAGGCTGGTATTATGAGCAGTATTATTGTTGTATTTCCAAAAAAGGAGATTGCAACCAATATTCGCAATATACTGGTACGAAATGGATTTGACGTGATTGGTGTGGGGGTAACCGGAGCACAGGCGGTTCAATTGGCAGATAATCTGGATGATGGAATTGTAGTTTGTGGTTATAAAATGACAGATATGTTATATAATGAATTGAGAGATTATCTGCCGAGTACGATTGAGATGCTTTTGATCGCATCGCCGGAGAAATGCAGTGACAGGACGCCGGGAGTGATCAGCCTGTCGATGCCATTTAAGGTATTTGATCTGATGAACACGATCGAGATGATGGCACAATCGATTGGCAGGCGGAGAAAGAAAAGAAGAGCAGAGCTTAAGAACCGGAATCCGGAGCAGCAGGCACTTGTAAAAGAGGCAAAGAGTCTTCTGATGGAACGTAATAATATGACGGAGGAAGAAGCGCATCGCTATCTGCAGAAATGTAGTATGGAGAGCGGTGTCAATATGGTGGAGACAGCTCAGATGGTACTTAGTATTATGGCGGAATAAAGGAGATTAAAGAGGCAGGATATATGATCTTTACAAAAATGCATGGTCTTGGAAATGATTATGTGTGTATAAACTGCTTCAGAGAAAGGGTGGAAGATCCACCTGGATTTGCAAGAACACTTTGTGACAGGCATTACGGGATCGGAGCGGATGGTCTGATTCTGATATGTCCGTCAAAGGTGTCTGATTTTAAAATGGAGATATACAATTCGGATGGATCTGTTGCCGGGATGTGCGGCAATGGCATCCGATGCCTTGGAAAATATGTATATGATTACAGACTTACCGGAAAGGAAACTCTCAGTATCGAGACGAAATCCGGAATTCGTAACATGCACCTTCATATTCAGGATGGGAAAGCCTGCGGTGCTATGGTAGATATGGGTGTTCCAAGACTGAACGCACACAGCATTCCAATCCTGAGTGAAAAGGATCTGGTGATCAATGATCCGATTGAGGTACAGGAGAAGAACTACCGCATGACCGGGATTTCGATGGGAAATCCGCATGCGGTAATCTTTTTAGAAGAGATAAACGGGATTTCTCTGGAAGAGACAGGAAGGGAGTTAGAATTTCATCCGAGATTTCCGGAGAGGGCAAATATCGAGTTCTGTCATGTGACTGCGAGGAACCGGATGGAGATCCGTGTGTGGGAGCGGGGGGTTGGTGAAACGCTTGCCTGCGGAACCGGAGCATGTGCAGCAGTTGTGGCTTCTGTGCTGAATGACTTGACAGATGAGGAAGTAATCGTTAAATTATTAGGTGGAGAGTTATCTGTCAGATGGGACCGTAAGGTGAATCATGTATTTTTGGAGGGGCCTGCGGTTAAAGTATTTGATGGTGTACTATAAAGATCAAATCACAAAGGAGACGACATATGTACAGTGTAAATGAAAACTACTTAAAGTTACCGGGAAGCTATCTGTTTTCCAATATTGCCAAAAAAGTTGCAGCGTTTTCAGCAGCGAATCCGGATGCACCGATCATCCGTTTGGGAATCGGTGATGTAACACAGCCGCTTGCACCTGCGATCATCGAAGCGCTTCACAGTGCAGTTGATGAGATGGCACACGCAGAGACATTCCACGGATATGCACCGGATCTTGGATATGAATTCTTAAGAAGCGCGATCGCAAAGAATGATTTCCAGGCAAGAGGATGTGATATTGCTGCAGATGAGATCTTTATCTCAGACGGAGCAAAGAGTGATTCTGGAAATATCCAGGAGATCTTTGGACCTGACTGCAGAATCGCAGTAGGAGACCCGGTATATCCTGTATATGTGGATACAAACGTAATGGCAGGACGTACCGGAACTTACGATCCAAAGACAGAAACATGGAGCAATGTAATCTACATGCCTTGTACAGCAGAAAATGGATTTGTACCGGAACTGCCAAAAGAAGTACCGGATATGATCTATTTATGCTTCCCGAACAATCCGACCGGAGCGGCTATCACAAAAGATGAACTCCAGAAATGGGTAGATTATGCAAATAAAAACGGGGCAGTGATCATTTATGATGCTGCATATGAAGCATATATCACAGAGGAAGATGTACCACACAGTATTTTTGAATGTGAAGGAGCAAGAACCTGTGCAATCGAACTTAGAAGTTTTTCTAAGAATGCCGGATTTACAGGAGTACGTCTTGGCGCAACGATCATTCCGAAAGACCTTAAGTGTGGAGATGTGATGCTTCATTCGCTGTGGGCAAGACGTCACGGAACAAAATACAATGGAGCACCTTATATTGTACAGAAAGCCGGAGCTGCTGTTTATACAGAGGCCGGAAAAGCACAGATCAAAGAGCAGATCGCATACTATCAGAAGAATGCAAGAACGATTTATGAAGGTCTGAAGAATGCCGGATACACGGTATCCGGAGCAGTGAACTCACCATATGTATGGTTAAAGACGCCGGATAACATGACTTCATGGGAATTCTTTGATTTCCTTCTTGAAAAAGCAAATGTAGTTGGAACTCCGGGATCAGGATTTGGACCGAGCGGGGAAGGATACTTCCGTCTGACAGCATTTGGAAGTTACGAGAATACGTTGGAAGCGATCAGGAGAATTGAGAATATTTAATTGAAAATTTGACTGCAGGGACGGGCGTCGGATCACGGTGTGGATTTGGCAGTGGACTCTGGCGTGAACAGCCTGTAACATGAAAAGAAAGAGAAAAGTGTGATACCAGACTCATTCGACGGAAAATCTGATGATTTTCCATCTCAGGAGTTTTCGGAGTTTCGTACTTGGGGTACGAAATCCGATCACACTTTTCTCTTTTTTTCATTAACAGGCTGTAACACGCCGCCATATACCGCCAAATCCACACCGTGATCCGACGCCCTTGGCGCTGCAGACAATTTAAAATGATACCTGGCTTTAAGCTTTATTCAACCGTTATGTGTGTCTATACCAAAACAAAATCACTCATAACATATAAGCCAGAATAAAAGTAAACACAATAAGAATTAATTTCAATTCTGAACAAACAATCCTTCCATCCACAGCGAGGCGCATCTATGATGTGCCAATGCGGAAGCTTTGAATAACGTAAGGGCTGAGCGGGGACGAGGTGACGGTTTCACGCCATTCGTAAGAGCCGTGCAGTCTGTTAATTTAATCGGGACGGAAATTGTGACCAGATTTCGTACTACAAGTACGGAATCTGAGGACTGCCTGAGCCGGAAAATCATCAGATTTTCCAGCGAATCAGTCCGGTGTCGCAACTTCCGTCCCGATTAAATTTTACAGAATGCAGGCGATGAAGACCGGCGTGAAACCGTCACCTCGTCCCCACTTCGCCCGTAACCTTATTCCAAACTTCCCCTAACCGGTATGAGACTCCGCTCCAATACCCCTTTCAGGTGAGCAATAGCGGTTCCGTAGTTCGTGATCGGTACGCCCTGATCTTCGGCGCATTTGAGGCGATACTGCATTTCGCGTTCGTTCAGGGTGCAGCCACCACAGTGAATAATGAGTTTATAAGGTGAAAGATCTACCGGGAATTCGGTCCCGCTTGTAAATTCAAAGTGCAGGTCTTTATTTCCGGTATGCTGGCGGATCCAGCGAGGAAGCTTCACTGTTCCAATGTCATCACATTGCCTGTGGTGGGTGCAGCCTTCACAGACGAGGATTTTGTCACCATCTTCCAACTTGTCCAGCATCTGTGCGCCTTCGACCTGAAGCTTCAGATTTCCTTTGTATCTGGAAAGCAGGATGGAAAAAGAGGTCAGTGGAATATCTTCCGGTGTATCGGCAGACACTTTGGCAAATGCCTGGCTGTCGGTGATGACAAGGCGTGGCTTTTTGCCAAGAGACGAAAGTGTTTCCTTCAATTCTGTGTCACGGGTTACAATAGAGATTGCACCAGCCTCCAGTACATCGCGGATGGTCTGCTGCTGCGGGAGGATCAGACGTCCTTTTGGGGCGGCAGAGTCGATCGGGACGACCAGAACGACAAAATCATTTGGATTTAAAAGATCGCGGACGAGATATTTATCCTGATCTTCTTCCGGAGCCTGGCTTGCGATCAGTTCTTTTAATTCATGAACATGGTATCCGGTTACTGTGCTGACTTCGATACTGTTGGAAGCATCTATATGAAAAGAAGCATCCGGCATAGAATCCAGGTTCGGACAGACTGCGCCATTTTCAGCAGAAGAGCAGAGGTCAGATTTATTTTTTACCACAACGTAAGGGATCTTCTTATCCTGTATTTTCTTTAAGATGGATAAATCTTCTGGTGTCATGCCAAGAGAGGCATCGATTACCAGAACAGCGATATCTGTTTTGTTTAAAATCTGGTAGGCTTTTTTGACACGCAGTTCACCGAGTTCTCCGATGTCGTCAAGCCCCGGGGTGTCAATGATCACGACAGGTCCGAGGGGGAGAAGTTCCATTGCCTTTGGAACCGGATCGGTAGTTGTTCCGAGAACATCAGATACAATGGCAAGATTCTGTCCGGTGATAGCGTTGATGATGCTGGATTTTCCGGCATTTCTGCGACCGAAGATACCGATATGTACACGATCTGCAGAAGGGGTGCTGTTAAGACTCATAGTTTTTGTAATCTCCTTTTTTGTATTCTTTTTGCGCAGGAATTCCTTTGCAGTCAGTTTGAATCTGGAAATAGTGTATCACATATACTATAGAAAATCAATTTTGTGAAAATTTACTTAAAAGAAACATATAAAACTGGCAATTTTAGATAAAAGTTTCATTGACTAAAGTGTGAAAGTGCGGTAAAATAATCACAAGTTCATAAAGAACCGAACAGACAAGGATGTCGCATCAGATGCGGCATCCTTTTTGTATTTCAGAAAAGAAAGTAATCAGAAGTGCAAAGTAATTTCTCAAACAATCCCGGGAACGAGAGAGTGTCTGCGGACGGAAAGACGCTGATCGGATATGATGTTGATCTGTTAAATGATCTGCAGGAGCTTCTGGGATTCGAAATCGATGGTGGCCTCCAGGCAATGGATTATTCGGCACTTACTACTTCACTTGCTGAAAATAAACTGGACATCGGAGCAGCAGCACTTTGTGCAACAGATGAAAGAAAAGAAGTTATGGACTTCAGTGATATCTATTGTGATTCCGGTCAGGTCGTTATGGTAAATAAAAATGACGATAAAGGAATTAAGAGTGTTGATGATCTGAAGGATAAAAAAATAGCCGTTGAAAAGGGAACCGCATCTCATACTTATGCAAGCAAGAACCTTACAAGTGCAACGCTTGAAGTACATGACACGATCACAACTGCATATGAATCTTTGGAGCAGGGAAAAGTAGATGCTGTTATTCAGGATGGACCTGGAGCATATTTCTATATTAAGACAACACCGGACAGCAACCTGGAGGTAGTCGGGGATGAGTTTAATCAGGGCCAGGCACCGTATTGCGTAGCAATTTCTAAAGAATGCAAATATTATGATGAAATCAATGCAGCTGTAAAGGTACTGATTGATAATGGCACAACAGATGAACTCTATGCGAAATGGTGTGAATAATCAAAGAACAGACAGCAACTAAAAAGAAGATAGGATGAGATAGTATATGGATATGACTTTTTTGAATGTTTTACTTCCAATGATGTTTGAGGGATTAAAACTTACGATTTTAATTGCTGTTGTCGGTATCACAATTGGCTTCCTGATCGGAAGCCTCTGTGGATACCTGCTTCAGTCGAAATATAAAATAGGGAAAGCAATTGCAGAAGTTTACATTTGGATCATTCGTGCGACACCACTTATGGTGCAGGCTTTATACGGATATTTTGTAATTCCGAAGCTTTTGGGTGTCGATATTGGAAGCACTGCAGTGGGAATTGGCGTTATCGCACTGAATTCCGGTGCATTTATTTCAGAAATTGTAAAAGGTGCGTTGATGAGCATTGATCCGGGACAGAAAGAAGCAGGTGCATCACTTGGACTTACAAGTGCACAGACGATGATCCATCTGGTTATCCCACCGGCATTTAAAGCGGCACTTCCGGCATTATTTAACCAGTTTATCATTTCTGTTAAGGATACCGCACTTTTATCTGCGATTGCGGTTAATGAGATCACGCATCAGGCACAGGCGTATGCAGCGTTGAGCTTTAAAGCAATTCCTACATACACAGCACTGGCAGCGTTTTATCTGGTGATACTTTCGGTACTGATAATTGTCCAGAAACAGATAGAAAGGAAAATGAGGTGATTGGTATGATTAAAGTAAATCATTTGTCGAAGAAATTTGGGAACCTGGAGGTATTAAAGGATATCAATCTTGATATCAATGAAGGTGAAGTGGTCTGTATCATCGGACCTTCCGGATCGGGAAAGAGTACTTTCTTAAGATGCATCAATCAGCTTGAAAGACCGACAGGCGGAACCGTACAGTATGAGGGAAAGAATCTTCTCGATAAGAATTGTGACATCCGCAAATTCCGTGAGGAAGTCGGAATGGCTTTCCAGAAATTCAATCTGTTTCCGCTTAAGACTGTTGTTCAGAATGTTATGATGGCACCAATCCTTACCAAACACATGAATAAGGAAGAAGCGCATGCAAAAGCACTGGAACTTCTGGATAAGGTAGGATTAAAGGATAAAGCGGATGTATATCCGAGTACACTTTCAGGTGGACAGCAGCAGAGAGTTGCCATTGCAAGAGCACTGGCAATGGAACCGAAAGCGTTGTTGTTTGATGAGCCGACATCGGCGCTGGACCCGGAACTGGTAGGAGATGTACTTGATGTTATGAAATCTCTTGCGAAAGAAGGAATGACGATGATCGTTGTAACACATGAAATGGGCTTTGCACGTGATGTGGCAGACCGGGTCATCTTTATGGCAGACGGATATGTTGTTGAAGAAGGCAGACCGGATGCAATTTTTACAGCACCAAGAGAAAGAAGGACGCAGTCATTCTTATCCCGTGTTCTTCCGGCAACTGCATAAATAAGACGTTTTGTAAAAATTATTGATATACTACTCATAAAGGGGCAGGTGAGAGCCTGCCCCAGTGTAAAAAAGATCAAGAAAATGAGTAAAATACTTCCATTGACTTTCCTATATCCGATTGTTAAAATAAGAAGAAAGCTAAAGAAGGGACCTTCGCCATACGGCGGAGGTGTTTTTGGCTTATAGAAAAATATAATTTCTATATTATGATGTAAGTGTCAAAAGTATCAATTGCGTTTGTGCTCGCACAAATAAGCAATTGATACTTATTGACACTCACATCATATTATTAAAAAGCTGGAGATGGTGTGTACGGAGGCACCACTGTAAAAGGAGTGTAGAAAAGATGGAAAAGAAGAGGAGTAATTTTACCGGCTCGATCGGATTCGTGCTGGCGGCTGCGGGAAGTGCAGTCGGGCTGGGGAACATCTGGAGATTCCCGTATCTGGCAGCAAAAGGTGGAGGCGGAGTGTTTATTCTGTGCTATGTGGTACTGGCACTTACCTTTGGGTTTACGTTGCTGACAACAGAGATCGCGATCGGACGTAAGACGGGACAGAGTCCGCTTACTGCATATGAACAGATGCATAAAGGATGGGGAGGAATCGGTGTGCTTGCATGTGCAGTACCGGTTATCATTCTTCCGTATTATTGCTCGATTGGTGGATGGGTACTCAAATATTTGTCGGCATTTCTCACGGGTCATGGGGCGCAGGCAGCAGAAGACGGATATTTTACAGGCTATATTACACAGGTCGGACAGCCGATCATATGGATGCTGATCTATGTGCTTATTACGGCAACGGTTGTTTATAAAGGAGTAAATAAAGGA
The DNA here is from genome assembly GCF_040915385.1 of Coprococcus sp. RTP21204st1_G4_RTP21204_210225. NCBI lineage: Bacteria > Bacillati > Bacillota > Clostridia > Lachnospirales > Lachnospiraceae > Coprococcus > Coprococcus sp. RTP21204st1_G4_RTP21204_210225. Next base: position 32,332 of record NZ_JBCPDP010000022.1, read on the forward strand.
ATTGAAAAATACAGTAAGATTCTGATGCCGATCCTGTTTGTACTGATTGCGGGAATTTCTGTATTTTCCATTACCCTGAAACATACAAATGCAGATGGAGTGACAAGAACCGGTATGCAGGGACTGGCGATTTACCTGATCCCGAATTTTAGAGGGATGACGGTTAAAAGTTTCCTTTCGGTTGTGATGGATGCATTGGGACAGCTTTTCTTCTCAATCAGCGTGGCGATGGGAATTATGGTTACTTACGGATCCTATGCGAAGAAAGAGACCAATCTGATGAAGTCGATCAACCAGATTGAGTTTTTTGATACGCTTGTAGCGCTTCTGGCAGGACTTATGATCATTCCGGCTGTTTATACTTTTATGGGAACCGAAGGAATGTCTGCAGGACCGGGACTGATGTTTGTATCTCTGCCAAAAGTATTTAAAGCAATGGGGGCAGCAGGAGTATTGGTAGGAATTGTATTCTTTCTGATGGTATCTTTTGCAGCGGTTACTTCTTCTGTATCTGTTATGGAGGCAATCGTATCAAGCATGATGGATAAATTCCATGTATCCAGAAAAAAAGGAACGATCCTGACTACTTTATATGGAATGATCGTTGGTGTGATCGTATGTCTTGGATACAACAAGCTTTATTTCGAACTGAAACTTCCGAACGGCACGGTAGCGCAGATTCTGGACGTGATGGATTATATCAGCAATAACTGTCTGATGCCGATGGTGGCACTGCTTACCTGTATTCTGATCGGATGGGTTGTAAAACCAAAAGTGATCATCGATGAAGTGACACTTGGCGGATACAGGTTTGGCAGAGAAAAGCTTTATGTTGCAATGATCAAGGTAATTGCACCGTTGATGCTTCTGATTCTTTTAGTGCAGTCCGTAGGATTATAAAAAGAAAATTTCAGAAAAGGCTTGACATTTAGTGAAAAATAAATTATTGTAAGTTACAGATTTTGGTGTGTAACTGTACGGCAGGCATTAACCATACATAGATATTATTTTGATATTTGTGTGGGTTAGTGCCTTTTTTGCGTCAAAAATTTGGATAAAAGGCTTCCACGAAAGAAAATAATATCATTGGCATAAGCCAGGTAATTAAAATTTCTTGAGGAAAAGGAGTACATGCAATGAAAGACAAAATTTTTGGCGTATTGCAGCGAGTAGGAAGATCCTTCATGCTTCCAATCGCAATTCTTCCGGTAGCGGGTCTGCTGCTGGGATTCGGTAGCTCGTTTACCAATGCTACCACAATCCAGACTTATGGTCTGGAGAAAATTTTAGGAGACGGAACCATCCTGAATTCGTTACTCATTATCATGAACAAAGTAGGAAGTGCTGTATTTGACAACCTGCCACTGATTTTCGCGGTTGGGGTTGCAATCGGTATGGCAAAGAAAGAAAAAGAAGTAGCGGCACTTTCTGCATTGATCGCATTCTTTGTTATGAATGTTGCAATCAATGCAATGCTTGTGATCACAGGAGAGATTACCGCAGATGGAACGATCGCTTCGAATGTACTGGAAGGAACCATCACTTCTGTTTGCGGAATCCAGTCCTTACAGATGGGTGTGTTTGGTGGTATTATTGTAGGACTTGGTGTTGCTGCTCTGCATAACCGTTTTCACAAAATCGTTCTTCCAAATGCGTTATCATTCTTCGGAGGGTCCAGATTTGTTCCGATCATTTCTACACTGGTGTACATGTTTGTTGGGATTGGAATGTATTTTGCCTGGCCGGTTGTACAGAATGGAATTTATGCACTTGGCGGACTGGTAACCGGAAGCGGATATCTGGGAACCCTGATTTTTGGTATTATTAAGAGAGCTTTGATTCCGTTCGGACTTCATCACGTATTTTACATGCCATTCTGGCAGACAGCAGTCGGTGGAACAATGGAAGTTGCGGGACAGATGGTACAGGGAGGACAGAACATCTTCTTTGCACAGCTTGCTGATTCTGCAAATATCGCACATTTCAGCGCAGATGCGACCAGATATTTCTCAGGTGAATTTATCTTTATGATCTTCGGACTTCCGGGAGCGGCACTTGCGATGTACCGCTGTGCAAAACCGGAAAAGAAAAAACAGGCAGGAGGACTTCTACTTTCTGCAACACTTGCCTGCATGATGACGGGTATTACAGAGCCACTGGAATTCTCATTTCTTTTTGTTGCACCGGCACTTTTTGCTGTACAGGTAGTGCTTGCAGGTTCTGCTTACATGATCGCGCATATCCTGAATATAGCAGTAGGACTTACCTTCTCTGGTGGTTTTCTGGATCTGTTCCTTTTCGGTATCCTGCAGGGAAATGCAAAGACAAGCTGGCTTCGGATCATTCCGGTTGGAATTATTTATTTCTTCCTGTATTACTTTATCTTCAGTTTCCTGATCAAAAAGTTTAACTTCAAGACACCGGGACGTGAAGATGATGATACAGAGACAAAATTATATACAAAGGCAGATGTAAATGCCAGAAAAGAAGCAGGAAAAGAAACAGCAGGGAATACAGGGACCGCAGATCCGGTAAGTGAGGCAATCACACAGGGGCTTGGCGGAAAGAAAAACATCAGTGATGTGGATTGTTGTGCAACAAGACTTCGTATCACAGTTCATGACGCAGCCCGCGTAAATGATGAGATCATCAAGACAACAGGTTCCAGAGGAATCGTGAAAAAGGGACAGGGTGTCCAGATCATTTATGGTCCGCAGGTAACTGTGATTAAGTCTAAACTGGAAGATTATCTGGAAACAGCTCCGGATGAATATTATGAGAGCGCTGCTGTGTCAGAAGAGAATTCAGCTGAAGAAAATACAGATACTGTAAATGAAAATAATGAAACCCAGGAAAAAGTGGTAAATACAATTGTTGTATCCAGTCCGATCACCGGTATGGCAGGCGATATTACAACCTGTCCGGATGAAGGATTTGCAGGAAAAATGATGGGTGACGGAGCTGTTGTTACACCGGAAGATGCTGTGATCTGCGCACCGGAAGATGGAGAAGTGCTTTTCGTATTTGAAACAAAGCATGCACTTGGGTTCCAGACAGAAAGCGGACTTGGCATGCTGCTTCACATCGGTATTGATACCGTATCTCTGAACGGTGAAGGATTTGAAGTATTTGTAGAAAATGGTCAGAAAGTGAAGAAGGGGGATCCGCTTATGAAGATCGATATTCCATTCCTGACTTCGCATGCACCGTCTCTTTGTTCACCGGTACTTTGTACAGAACTGGAAGAGAATCAGAGAGTACGTCTCCTTGCGACGGGAGAAGTTAAAGCCGGCGATCCACTATTTGCCGTAGATACAGTAGAATAGAACAGCGAAAGCTGTTTTAATAATGGCGGCGTTTTGGCAAGCAAAACGCTGTCAAAAAAGTAAACTAAAAATGAAAGAAAAAGACGAGGAGAATTTATCATGAAAGAATTTAAGTATGTAGTAACAGATGCACAGGGAATCCACGCAAGACCGGCAGGAATTCTGGTAAAAGCAATTGCGAAAAAAACTTCAGATATTAAGATCAAAAAAGCAGGAGATACACGTGAAGTTAATGCAAAGAGCATTATGGCAGTTATGAGTCTTGGCGTAAAAAAAGGAAATGAGGTTATCATCACAGCTGAAGGCGAAGACGAAGAAGACGCAATCGCCGAAATCCAGAAAGTATTAGAGGAGAATCTGTAGGATTATGATTACACTAAGTGGTAAAAGTGTTTTTGGTGGCGTAGCCATCGGGAAGATTGCTTTCTATAAAAGACAGGAAAAGCAGGTAAGACGGTATCATGTAGAGGATACCGAAGCAGAGGCGGCACGTTTTGAGGATGCCCAGGAGACTGCGATCGCACAGCTCGGTGAGTTGTATGACAAGGCAATGGAAGATGTAGGAGAAGCCAATGCGGCAATTTTTGAAGTACATCAGATGATGCTGATGGATCTGGATTATGTGGATTCGATTAAGAATATTATTGCCACCCAGGAAGTCAACGCAGAGTATGCTGTTGCGACGACAGGAGATAACTTCTCCCGGATGTTTGCATCTATGGATGATGCTTACATGCAGGGACGTGCGGCCGATGTAAAAGATGTATCGGACCGACTTCTCGGTATCCTTTCGGATGCCGGGGAAAGCGGTGTTGTGGCAGATGAACCGGTGATCGTGGCAGCAGATGATCTGGTACCGAGTGAGACTGTTCAGCTCGACAAGTCCAAAGTGCTTGCATTTGCAACCATGTACGGATCAGCAAATTCCCATACGGCAATCCTTGCAAGGACCATGAACATCCCGGCCGTTATTGGTCTGGGAGAAGGGCTTGCAAAAGAATATGACGGACATATGGCAGCCATCGACGGCTTTACCGGGACCATCTACATTGATCCGGATGAAGAGACCATGAAGGCTATGACCGAAAAGCGCGAAGAAGACCGCAGACAGAAAACGCTTCTGGAAGAACTGAAGGGCAAAGAGAATGTCACCCTTTCCGGACAGAAGATCAATGTCTATGCGAATATCGGTAATCTTTCCGATGTGGGCGCCGTACTTAAAAATGATGCAGGAGGGATCGGACTTTTCCGAAGTGAGTTCCTGTATCTGGAAAGCGAAGATTTCCCGACCGAAGAACAGCAGTTCCAGGTATACAAACAGGTTGCAGAAAATATGGCAGGCAAAAAGGTCATTATCCGTACCCTGGATATCGGGGCAGACAAGCAGGTGGATTACTTTGGACTTGACAAAGAAGAGAACCCGGCACTGGGATACCGGGCAATCCGTATCTGCCTGACAAGACCGGAGATCTTCAAGACCCAGCTTCGTGCCCTGTACCGGGCATCTGCTTATGGACAGATCGCCATTATGTTCCCGATGATCATTTCGGTAAAAGAAGTGAAGCAGATCAAGGTGATCATCGAGGAGGTCAAAGAAGAGCTTCGTGAGGCACAGATCCCGTTCCGTGAGGATGTGGAACTGGGAATCATGATTGAGACACCGGCTGCCGTTATGATGAGCCGTGAGCTTGCAAAAGAAGTGGATTTCTTCAGTGTAGGGACCAATGATCTGACCCAGTACACGCTTGCAATCGACCGTCAGAACCAGAAGCTGGATGCCTTCTACGATCCGCACCACCCGGCAGTCCTTGCAATGATCCGCATGGCAGCCGAAAATGCCCACGCAGAAGGCAAATGGATCGGAATCTGCGGCGAACTCGGAGCTGACCTCGAACTGACCGAAGAATTCTTAAGCATGGGATTAGACGAATTATCTGTATCCCCTGCAATGGTACTTCCGCTCAGAAAGAAGATCCGGGAAACCAAATAAAATCTATTCACAGATTTTGTGATAATCACATCAAAAACATCAAACAAACTTACGGGGCTAAGCACGATTCATCGTGCAACAGCCCCGTTCTGCTTTTATTTGTTTTTTGCGGAAGCTATTTCACACCCGTCAGAAAACAGCCAAATTTGCGTTCCCTTTTTCTCAACCTTTTTTTGACTTTCCCCTCATTCTCTGCTAGGATAAAATCAGAACTTAAAACTCGTCTTCGGGAGAATCAGATATGTACAGAGTAAGCAAAATTTTGAATAATAATGGCGTGATCGCAATCAATACAGAGGATAACCAGGAATACGTTCTTCTCGGTAAAGGAATTGGCTTTGGAAAGAAGGTCAGTCAGTGTTTTGAAGTGACAGAAGATACAGCAACTTACCGCCTGACCGAACAGACAGACAGAGGATCTGCCAAATCTCTGGTGCAGGAGATGGATCCGGAATTTCTGGAAATTGCAGATGAGGTGATCCGGGAAGCGGAAAAAGTTTTTGGGAAAGTAGACCGCCGGATCATGATCCCGCTGGCAGATCATATCTCCTTTGCTGTTTCGCGAATCCGGAATCAGGAGCAGATCAGCAATCCACTGACAGATGATATCAGAGTACTTTTTCATAATGAATTTCAAGCAGCATCCGTGCTCAGAGATATTTTGCAGAAGAGAATGCAGATCACGATCGATGAGCATGAAATCGGATACGTGGCACTTCACATTCATTCAGCAATCGAGGATGAAAAAGTGTCTGTGGCAATGCAGACGGCCCGTGCAGTGAGAGAATGTATTGAGATGATCGAAAAAGAAACAGGAAAAAAGATCGATGTGATCTCGCTTTCCTATAATCGTCTGATGAACCATATCAAATATATGGTAGCACGTGCTATGACGGGGGAGGATCTTCGTATCAATATGAATGAATATATAGAATCCAAATTTCCGGAAGCGTATATGACTGCAAAAAAAGTCTGCGATATGCTCGGAAAGAGTATTGGAAAAGAACTTGATGAGATGGAAATCGGGTATCTGGCAATGCATATCGAACGAATCTACAGTGAAGAAATAAAGGCATAACAGAGGAACCGGCTTTTGCCAAAAGATTGACACTACGGAGAAACAAATGGTATAATCGGACCAAAGTTTGAACATTAGTCTAAGGAGAAAGGTTGGTACGGTAATGGCTACAAAAGAACAGATGGAAAAGGTGAAGGATATTGTTGTGAAACTCCGTTATCTGGAGTGTATGGATAATATCATTTACTATGACAGATGGAATAACTGCCCGAAGGACGGATTTGATTATGAAGGGAAAGTCGGAGCATATCTGACAGAGCTTTCTAATGAGAAACTGACGAGCAAAGAGACAAAAGAACTGGTAGAGTCACTGGAAGGAGAGACAGCTTTTGATTCAGATACAGACAAAGGTATGGTACGTTATCTGATCGGAAAGTATAAAGAAGCAGTACAGATTCCGGCAAGCCTGCAGGGAGAATTGAATCAGGCAAATGCAGATGGACAGCTGGCATGGGGAAAATGCTATGAGGCAGATGATTTTGAAAGCTTTAAGCCGGTACTGAAAAAACAGTTTGATTTACAGGAGAAGATAGCAACAGCGATCAATCCGGATGAAAAACCATATCAGGTTCTGGTGAACCGGTTTGATAAGGATTATCGTCTGGAAGAGATTGATGCAATTTTGGCAAAAATCAAAGATGCTGTCTGCGAAATTTTAAATGCGGTAAGAGAAGAACAGAGTAAGATTGATGATTCCATTCTGGAATGTGAAGCAGATCATGATACAGTACTTCGTATTGTGAAGAAAGCGCAGGAGATCTTGGGACTTGATAAAGATAAGAGTACTTTATTTGAGATCCATCATCCGGTATGTGTCTGCACCGGACCTCGTGATTCCAGACCATCCACAAACTGTGATGAGCTGATCCATGCGATTCTGGCAGTGGTTCATGAGACTGGACACGGACTCTATAATTATAATGCGAACGATGAGGTTGCAGAAAGCGGACTCTGGGGCGGAATTGAAGGTGCAATGCATGAATCCCAGTCCAGATTCTACGAGAATCATGTAGGAAGAACCAGAGAATTCTGGGAGAACTTGTACCCATATCTGCAGAAGGAAGTGCCAAAATACAAAGAGATTTCTCTGGATACATTCCTTGCGGCACTCAATAAAGTAAAACCGGGACTGATCCGTCTGAAAGCGGATGAGCTTACCAATACCCTGCATATCATCATCCGTTACGAAATTGAAAAAGAATATTTCGATGGAAAACTGACAGTGGATACAATTGAAGAAGCATGGAACAGAAAATATCAGGAATATCTGGGATTTACTCCAAAGAATCATCAGGAAGGAATCCTGCAGGATGTGCACTGGGCTTCAGGATGTGTAGGATATTTTCAGGGATATGCACTTGGAGATGCTTACGCAGCACAGTTTGCTCATAAGCTTCTTGCTGATTGCCCGGATGCATTTGAAAAGCTGGGAAAAGGAGATTCATCTGTAATTGGAAACTGGTTAAAAGAACATATTCACCAGTACGGACAGACCTATTCTGCGCGCGAGATGCTCAAAAAAGCAACAGGAGAAGAGCTGAATACCGGTTATTATATTGAATATCTGAAAGAAAAATATTTACACTAAGCGCAGAGGGCAGGAGGATTGACCAATGAATAAAGAATTTTACGCAGGAAATCGTAAGAGCCTGTATCAGAAACTTGAAGCGGGATCTTTGGTGGTTGTATTCAGCGGACATGCACCGATCAAGACCAATGATGAGAATTATCCTTTTTTTACAAATCGTAACTTTTTGTATCTGACAGGAATTGAGCAGGAAAATATTGTACTGATGGCTTATGTCGGAGAGGGAACAATTGAAGAAACTCTGTATCTTCTTCCACCGGATGCATTTGCAGAACGCTGGACCGGAAGACGTATAAAAGAAGAGGAAGCAGAAGAACTTTCCGGAATTACGAATTACAAATATGTGGCAGCATTCCGGAATGATCTTTCCAGACAATTATTTTCTGGCAATGTTAAGAAAGTTTATCTTGATTTTGACAAGGTTTATGAAAATACGCCGGCAGTAGAAGCATACCGCCTTGGCAAGTATCTGAAAGAACATGCTCCGTTTGTTGGACTTGGCAACCTTCATCCGATCATGAAACAGCTTCGCCTGATCAAGAAGCCATGTGAGATTGAGGCAATGAAGAAAGCGGAAACGATCACAAAGGCCGGAATCGAAGCAATGATGAAAACATCTAAACCGGGAATGTACGAATACCAGTATAAAGCAGAATTTGATTATGCACTGGCTCAGAGGGGAGTGCTTTCACCAGGATTTCCGTCTATCATTTCATCAGGAAAGAACAACTTTAAAATTCATTACTATGATTATCGCGGACAGGCCCAGGATGGAGATATGATCCTGAATGACGTTGGTGCTGTATGGGATTATGAGATCAACGATGTATCCAGGGCATTTCCGTGCAATGGAAGATTTAATGACCGTCAGAAATTGCTTTATGAGTGCATTTACAATACTTCAGAATATATGTTTAGTACACTGAAACCGGGTGTACCGCTTCTGGATGTGGATAAGATCATCCGTAAATATACATTTGAACAGTTAAAAGAAGCAGGAGTATGCAAAAATTTTGAAGATATTGGGACTTACATGTGGCACGGTGGAGCACATCATGTTGGATTTGATGTACATGACGTGGTAGAAGGAAGCGGACTTGCTGTACCGGGTGTTGTATTCTGTGTAGATATCGGTGTTTACCATGAAGAATGGGGCATTGGATTCCGTCTGGAAGATAATTGCCTGATCACAGAAGACGGATGTGAAAATCTGTCAAGAGCAATTCCGAGACAGATCGATGAGATTGAAGCATTTATGGGACGCAGATAAATAGAAAACAGGGAAAGGGGGAGCTGTATAGAAAATTACGGTTCCCTTTTCCTGAAATATGGAGAGCCAGGATATGGAAAATAGAAAATCACGGAAAAGTACATTTCTTTATGTAATACTATTAACTTTATGTGTACCACTTGCATATGTATATCTTATTCTTGTTACGGGACTGCTGGATAAAATACAGGAGGGGCATATCGGATTAACGTTGATGATTGTGTTTCTTCCACTGTTTTTTTATTGGGGACTTGTGGCAGTTGTGGGAATCATAAATATTGGACAGTCATTTAAGATATACAAAACGGGAAATCCGATTGAATGCGTGAACCGCATGCTGATCCATAAATATGGGCTGGTTGTCTTTTTCTGTGTAAATTTTCTGGTTCTGTTCATTTATTATTTTTTCATAAGTATGGCAGTGCTGGTAGGAAGCCGGGGAGCCGCGATAATCTTTGCTCCGGTATTGCTGCCGTGGCTGATTGTAGCAGTCGTTTTTTCGGTTGGTGCAACATGGCTTGCTATTTTACCGGGAAGCTTTTATGGGATCCAGGTGATCCGTATGACCTATAAAAGTGGGAAAATAGGGTTTGCCGAAGCAGTTGTACATACGGTATTCCAGTTTTTCTTTCTGTTTGATGTGTTGGATGCAATGTATCTTGCAACGGAAAAATGGGGAAGAGGGAAAAAGAGTTCTGCAATTATTGGGTGTGTGTATCTGTTTGCAGTTTTTGCAACCATATATCTGATAATTAAAATGAAATCAATGTTTTAAAATACAAGCAGTTGTATCAGAGTGTTGGTACGGCTGCTTTTTGTAAATGTGAAATGAAAAAGGAAATGGAAAGGCAAATGGAAGGGGATGTTCAGCCGCGCCATTCGCAAAAGCATGTTGAATTGATGTCAGAATATTCTGAATTGCGCAAAATATAAAAACAACATTGACAATTCCGGAAAGCCGTGGTAAGATAACATTCGTTCGCTGGTCGAGACAGAGACTAAGGAGTGGCATGCAGAGGCAGAGCGGATGAAAAATAAAAAGTTTTGCATAAAAATTCGAGCATGAGTATGGGAATATTCAGACGAAAACTTTGAAAAAAGTAAATTGCAAAAAGAAATCAAAAAGCTGTTGACAAGCCTTGATGAATATGCTATTCTAAATAAGCTGTCGCGTGAGGGATTGCTTCACAACAGCAA
>NZ_JBCPDP010000023.1:0-40353 GCF_040915385.1 Coprococcus sp. RTP21204st1_G4_RTP21204_210225
TTATACAGCTTAAGCAACAAGATGGATAATTCCTTACTGGCTGTAAGGGATATTAACCATAAATATATTGTAGTAGAATGGAGAATACAAAAAATGAACTTATTAGAAGAATTCAAAAAAAATCCCGGATTCGTCTACCGAATCGGGACTGATTACTATTATATAGGAAAATGGATCTGCAAGCCATGCACAGACGAAACCGTTACAGACTGCCATGCCATGTATGAAATGTGCATCCAGGCAAAAGAACAGGCAAACGCAGCCCTTTATTTTCAGAAGCTGCGTGCCTACAGTGAATTTGCCCTAGACATTCCATACAATCCGGCAAAGATCCTTCAGTACCAGACCGCTCTTGTCGAAGCACTTTCCGATGCTGATATCCAGTCTCTTACCGACCAGCTTCGGCATTTTCACGATCAAGCATCTTAATCACATCCAGAAGTGTAGGATACACATACCGGCATAATCCTCTCACTTCTTCATCCGGCTGTGCAAGATCCGGGATCATCACCGGGATCATACCCGTAGCCGAAGCCGAGCGGATTCCTGCCGGTGCATCTTCAAGCGCAATACTATGTACCGGCTCGGTGCCGATCGCCTCGCACGCTTTGAGGTAAATTTCCGGATCCGGCTTTGCATGTTTCACCGAATCGCCAAAAACCCCGCCATCAAAATATTTCCACAAACCGACTTTCTCAAGAGATGCCTTTGCGTGGATCTCTCTGGAGGACGTCGCAAGTCCGACCTTGTATCCGTGTTCCTTCGCATAGATAAGAAGCTCCCTTGCTCCCTCTTTTACGCCGATCCCTTCTTTGTCACAAATGCCGTAATACTTCTCCCGTGTCAACTCATTAAACTTATCCATTGGAAAATCTTCGCCATATACACTTTTAAAATATGCTTCTCTGCGGACTACATTGAATCCCAGCGTATGATATATATGCTCCCCGATCCGTCCGTATCCGAGCTTCTCTCCTGCATAATTCCAGGATTTCTGCACAACACGTTCCGAATCAAGGAGCAGTCCGTCCATATCAAATACCAGTGCTTCTACCTTCATCAGAATTCAATTCCCTTTCCGAGGGCATCTTTTAAATACGTGGTTACGTCTTCCAGTTTTTCCAGAATTTCTTCACGTTCTTCCCACTCTTCGCCGGTCATATCTTTGCTGACCAGTGCCTGCTTGACATCTTTTAATTTTTTGATCAAATCTTCTGTCATAGTAAATCCCCCTTTTCTTATCTATTACAGTTTTTCTATAAATTTATTTTACCGATATTGTCAGCAAATTTCAACAGTTCATCCGAAAATGTAAACAAATCTTAACATTCACCGCTATAAAAAACTCTTATCTAACTTCCATTTTTCTACTTCCATTATATAGCAAATGTGCTATAATAATTCAGTATGTAAAAAAGTGTTATAATCATAAGGGGATTAAGAAATTGGATGACAACAAATTAGAAGCAAAACTGCTGAAGATTAAAGCGCTTGCCGAACGGGGAGAAGGTGGCGAGAAAGAGGCCGCCATCAAAATGTATCATAAGCTTCTGAAGAAGTATGATATTGATGAAAAAGCATTACAAAAAGACAAGCTCAGCAAGCACTGGTTTACATATGAGACAGATATCGAGGAAAATCTTCTGGTCCAGATTTTTTACATGGTAACCGGAGATCCCGAATATTTCCGCCGGACAAGCCGTACACGCGGAACCCAGTGCGGATGCATATGTACCGATTTTGAGAAAACTGAAATTCGTTTTTATTTTGAATTTTACAAAGATGCACTCAATCAGGAACTGGAAGCCTTTTTGATGGCTTTCAAATTAAAAAATCATCTGTTTCCGGATGAAAGTGCAAGATGCTTTGTTCCTGAGGAAGAGGAAGAGATATCAGAAATGCTGTTAAAAGCGCAGAAATTTGCAGAAGATATTGATAAGTCCAACCCGGTTCGCCGGATTGCATCTGCCGATCTTTCTGCTGATCCGGATGCACTGGAATCATAGGTATATACGCCGTTCTTTTGCGATATGCATTATAGCAAAAAAGCTGTTCTTAAAACAGGAGGGTATGACTCATATTAAATCATACCCTCCTGTTTTGATTTCTCGCGCTGTATCTGTGATAAAACTTATCTTTTGTACAATCTATAGCCTGCAGATACCGCCTTAACAACTCTTTTCCATCTGTCTGACCACCTAGGAAAGCTCCCGAAGCCTTGCAATTTCTTCTTTATGCCCCGCATCATCCAGTGGCGTTTCCAGATAAAACGGCAGATCTTTTAATTTCGGGTGACGCATGACATTTAAAAGTGCCTCTATCCCGATCTCTCCGCCGCCGATCACCGCATGCCGGTCTTTTCTTGAACCAAATGGCATCATACTGTCATTTAAATGAATCGCTCTCAAAAGCTCAAGTCCAAGTACTTTGTCAAACTCTTCCAGCACCCCGTCCAGATCATTTACAATATCATATCCTGCTGCAAACACATGACAGGTATCCAGACAGATTCCGATCCGCTCCGGATGTGATACCCCGTCGCGGATTGCTTTCAGCTCTTCAAATCTCCAGCCAATCTCTGTCCCTTTTCCGCTCATTGTCTCAAGCAGAACCGTAATATTCTCTTTTCCGGTAATCGCCTGGTCAAGCCCCGCAATGATATTCTGAATTCCTGCTTCTGCGCCAATTCCGGTATGGCTTCCCGGATGAAACACCAGATTCTCAATCCCCAGTCTGTCCATCCGCGTCACATCCTCCCGGATCACCGTGCAGGCGAATTCATACACCTCCGGCTTCGCACTCGCCAAATTCATCGTATAAGGTGCATGCGCCAGAATCGCTCCAAAACCGGCCTCTCTCCTGATCCTCTGAAACTCCTCCGCTTCCTTCACCGTCGGATCCTTATAATTCGATCCCCGCGGATTCCTGCTGAAAATCTGCATCGTATCTGCATTCATCTTCACCACATTCTCTGCAGTCTTCACAATCCCTTTCGCAATCGACATATGTGTTCCTATTACCATATTTATTAGATCGCTCTCGTATACTTCTTCAGCCATTCTTTCTCTTCATCATTCAGATAAGGAGACACCTTCTCATATACAGTTGCATGATAAGTATTCAGACGTTCCTTGTCTTCTGCATTCATGATATCCGGATTGATCGCATCCAGGTCAAATGGCACATAAGTAATCGGTTCAAAATACAGGAATTCTCCATACTCATTCTTCTCGCCTTCACAGACAAGCAATTCATTTTCCAGACGCACACCGTGAGATCCTTCGATGTAGATTCCCGGTTCATCCGTAATGACCATACCTGGCTGGAATGCATCAGACTCACCGGCTCTGTAAGTATAACGGAAGCCTGCCGGTCCCTCATGGATGTTCAGAAGGTATCCAACCCCATGTCCTGTTCCGTGATTGAAGTCCAGTCCTCTGTCCCAAAACGGCTTTCTTGCCAGATAATCAAAGTTCATTCCACAGCAGCCTTTCTTGAAAATCGGACTTGCAAGGTTCAGGTTACTGATCGCAACCAGTGTAAAATGATCTTTCATGATCTGTGAAACTTCTCCAAAAGCATATGTTCTGGTGATATCAGTAGATCCTTCGTAGAATCCTGCTCCTGTATCCGTCATCAGGAAAGTTCCCTCATGAAGCTCTACATTGGTCTCCGGTGAAGAAGAATAGTGTACGATCGCACTGTGCTCCCCGAATGCAGAGATCGGTCCGAAGCTTGGACGGATAAATCCACCCATCTCGGCACGGAACTCATCCAATTTGTCAGAAGCGCTCATCTCTGTGATCGTCTCTTTGCCAACATTTTCTTTCAGCCATTTCATAAATCTGACATGAGCCACGCTATCCTTGATCTCAGCGATACGGATATTTTCGACCTCTGTCGGATTCTTTACACATTTGAATAAGATCGCCGGATTTCTCTCTTCCACTTTCTTCACATTCTCCGGAATGTTCTTGTAAAGTGCAAAGTTCAGTCTTCCCGGATCTACCATCAGGACTTCTTCTGATGCAACCTTCTTGATGTCCTCATAAATATCATTGTATGGGTGCAGAATAACCCCGTCTGCTGCAAGATGTGCTTTGATCTCATCGCTTAATTTTTTCTCATTCACAAAAAGATCCACCTTGTCCATTCTGATCACTGCATAGGTCAGAACCAACGGAAAATATTCTACGTCATTTCCACGAATGTTCAGTGTCCAGCAGATGTCATCCAGTGTGGTAAGAACGTGTGCTGTCGCACCTGCTTCTTTCATTGCTGCACGTGTACGTGCAAGCTTGCTCTCCACAGTCTCTCCTGTGTATTTCTGTTCTAGTTCAAATACCGGCTCTTCTGAAAGAATCGGACGGTCTTCCCATACTTCATCGATCAGATCATATGCATATACGACCTTTCCGTTCTTCTCAGATGCGATCTTCTCGTATTCTTCTCCTTCTGTTACAGAAACAACACGTCCATCAAATCCTACAGTTTCGCCTTCTGCCAGAGCTGTTTCCAAATATTCCCCAATCTTCGGAACGCCCGGCTGTCCCATCTTCATCAGTTCTACTGTTGTTCCCTCCAGCTGCTTTGCCGCCTGGATAAAGTATCTTCCGTCTGTCCACAGGCGTGCTTCTGTCTTTGAAACCACTGCTGTTCCTGCAGATCCCGTAAATCCGGTAATATACTCTCTTGCTTTAAAATGCTCCCCCACATATTCGCTCTGATGAAAATCTGCAGTCGGAATAATATAAATATCTATTCCCTTTTCCTGCATTTTTGCACGCAATTTTTCAAGTCTTTCCGGTATTGTAGACATTTTAAAAAACCTCCTTTAATTTTTCCATTCTCTGACCATTATAACCCGTAAACTTTTGAAAAGCAACCTAAGAAAAGGAATCGGATTCAGCAAGACTAACTTACCTGTTCCAACTCCCTTTTCTATCCTCACAATCTGCCATTAGCAGACACTTTATCTCTCGAAATAATATCCGTCAAAAGAATATTTGTACACTCTGTATATAAATTTTTCCACATCCATCGTGTAAGATGCAATCAAGTTATGTTCTGCATCATACTCCGCAAAGACTCCTGCAAATCCGCTGTCAATCACATCATTTTCATTGACCAGATATTTATAATAGTAAGATGTCTCTCCGTCTTTTGCTGTATTCGCGGTAAGCCCGATTGATGACCAGTCAAACTCCGGATTGGAAATACTCTTCCTCTTTTCCAAGAAGTGACGACATATGATCTTCGGTCCACTCCGTTGTACTCGCACCGGCTTCCGTGCTGGTTGTTTTTTCAGCTGACTTTTTTGCCCTGACAGCCTTCGCTCCGATGTGATTTTTCTGTGATATCAGGATTGATGCATTGCTGCATGCTCCTTTTCCAGTTCTTTAAAAAGTTCCGGCACAGTCCACTGACTGTTTGTGTCTGTCAGAACCGCTTTATAATCAATACGTTTCATACCCTTCTTTCGCATCATAAATAAAATCTGATCCAGATGGCTGCCTGTCACTCCGGCAAATACCATCATCTCATCTGCCAGCTCTTCACCCTCATAAATCCTGTCTGTCTCTGACGCTTCTTTCATTCCGGCAAGTACACCAACCGTCTGAAAATACTCTTCTTTTTTTATCAGCCGCACCCGGATCCTGAGTGACATACAGATCATCTGCAGCTCCTGCGCACGCTTCTTATCTTTTATATTAAATAATAATACTGTTTCTCTCATAAATTTCCTCGACTACTCCGCTTTTCTCAAACGGTTCTTTTTATGTTTATTCCACTCTCCGATTACCTCACTGACAGTTGATACCGTAACAAACGCACTCTGGTCTGTCTCATGGATAAATGCAAGAAGCTTTGCATATTCACTCTTTTCCAGAATTGTAACCACTTCTGTCTGTTCCTGATTGCCCAGTCCTCCGACTGCCGGATAAAGAGTCGCCCCTCTGTGCAGCTCATGTACAACAAACTGCTGGATCTCCGGATATTTCTTTGACAGGATACACACCCTCTTACGGATACTGAAACCATCGATAAAATTATCCAGAACAATCCCATAAAGATAAGTTCCCAGAAGGCTCACTACCAGTGTCTTTCTGTCGTAGACAAGGATAGACGTCGCAGCGGTCACAAATCCTGCGATCGTAAGACTCTTTCCAATTTCAAAATGCAAATATTTATTTAAAACTTTTGCAACAACATCAAGCCCACCAGAAGATGCATTGACATTAAACAAAATCGCCTGTCCGATGCTGATCACCAGAATATGGCACAGCATATTGATAAACATATCATCCGTGAGCGGCGGAACATCTGGTGTCACTGTTTCAAAAATACGCAGATAAACCGGGAGCATTAAAGATGTAATGACCGTCTTACCTCCGAATTCTTTTCCGACAAACACAATCCCTATGATCAGAAGTGCTACATTTAGAATCATCGTCATCGTCGAAATCTTCAGCGGAATAAAATTTGCCAGAACCATGACAAGTCCCGAAATACTTCCCACAACAAAGGAATTCGGCATCATCAGATAATACACTGATGCCGATACAATAAACATTCCTACCGTGATCGTTGCATACTCTTTCAATATGTTTTTTGCTTTGTTCTTCTCTTTCAATTTTCTTTCCTCTCTTTCATACCGGTGCCTCTTATTTCCCCAAATATGCGGCACACTATATTTCCCAACATAGCATGTTCATCATAACATACTTCTCATCAAACTTCTACGCTATGTTTCTCATTAAAAACATGAAATCTTCTTTCCATTTATAGTAGTTTCAATTATAATAAAGGAAGAGTGAATTTTTTAACAATTTAGAGAAGAGAGGGTTAATTATGAATGCTGATGGAAACGTAATCAAAATCAAACATGACGTACTGTTCGAAGTAGCAAAGCTTGCTTTTGCAGGTGAACTTGAAGAACAGCGTGATCACCTCCCGCTGAAGCTTATTCCGGGACCGACACCGCAGTTCCGCTGCTGTATCTAC
Source organism: Coprococcus sp. RTP21204st1_G4_RTP21204_210225 (assembly GCF_040915385.1). NCBI lineage: Bacteria > Bacillati > Bacillota > Clostridia > Lachnospirales > Lachnospiraceae > Coprococcus > Coprococcus sp. RTP21204st1_G4_RTP21204_210225. Next base: position 7,006 of record NZ_JBCPDP010000023.1, read on the forward strand.
AAAGAGCGTGAGATCATCCGCCAGAGAATCCGCCTCGCAGAAGGCAAAGCTCCGGGACCGGAAGATGATGGCAATATCATTCAGGTTATTTCTTCTGCCTGCGAAGACTGTCCGATCTCCAGCTACACAGTAACAGAGAACTGTCAGAACTGTCTTGGAAAGGCATGTATCAATGCCTGTAAGTTTGGGGCAATTGAACCGGGACATTACCGTTCCCACATTGACGCATCCAAATGTAAAGAATGTGGTCAGTGCGCCAAAGCCTGTCCGTACAATGCCATTGCACATTTAAAACGTCCGTGTAAATTCAGTTGTCCGGTCGATGCGATCACCTACGACGAGCATGGCATTTCCATAATCGACAAAAACAAATGTATCCGCTGCGGTAAATGTATCCACAGCTGTCCATTCGGTGCAATTGCTTCCAAAACATTTATTGTTCCGGTAATCAATGCTTTAAGAGAAGGCAAACACATCTACGCAATGGCTGCTCCTGCCACAGAAGGTCAGTTTGGTGCTGATATTACCATGGAAAGCTGGCGCAAAGCAATGAAAGAGCTCGGATTCGTAGATTTCTACGATGTAGGACTCGGTGGAGATATGACTGCTGCTTACGAAGCTGAAGAATGGGCTGAAGCTTACAAAGAAGGACAGAAAAAAGTAACCTCCTGCTGCCCTGCATTTGTAAATATGGTTCGCCTGCATTACCCACAGCTTGCTGACAATATTTCAACAACTGTTTCTCCGATGTGTGCAATTTCCCGTATGATCAAAGCACAGGATCCGGAAGCGATCACTGTATTTATCGGACCTTGCCTTGCTAAGAAATCTGAAGTTGTCGATCAGCAGATCGAAGGAAATGCAGATTATGTTCTTACATACAGCGAGATCCGTGCGATCATGAAAGCAAAAGACGTTGAACTCGAGGCCTGTCCGAACGACAACCAGACCGCTTCTACCTTCGGAAAACGCTTTGCAAATTCCGGCGGTGTAACAGCAGCCGTTCTGGAAAGTCTGAAAGAATCTGACAACTGCATCGATGCGAAAGTCTGTCGTGCAAATGGTTCTCAGGAATGTAAGAAAGCCCTCCTTCTCATGAAGGTTGGACGTCTTCCGGAAGACTTCATCGAAGGCATGGCATGTGACGGCGGATGTGTCGGCGGTCCAAGTTCATTCAATGACCAGATGGCTTCCAAGAAGAACCGTGATGCCTTGATCTCTCAGGCTGACGATCGTGGAATTCTTGATAATCTGAAGAATTACGATATGGATAAGTTCTCTATGCATAGAGACTAAAATTATAAGGGCGTATGAAAAATGAGAAATCATTTTTCATACGCCCTTTTTAACAAAAATTCTTATTCAAATGCATCAAAAATCGTACAGGCATCTATTTATTATCCCCTATACCACGGCAGCCTGTCCCGCAGCATCATCTTTTCCATCCGCTCCAGATTCTTATCCGAATGCTCAATCTCCCGCGAATACCGGTACACCAGCTCTACGATCTCTTCTGGTGTAAGCTCTCCTTCATTTTTTATCCACCGTGCTTTCCACAGCTCATAAATATGGAAAGTACTTATTACTGCCATCTGCACCTTCGCATAAATCCTTCCATCATAAACTGCGCCACAGAAATAAGTGAAAATGAAATACACCAGCAGCTGCTCTGCCTGGATCTGGATATTGCTCTCTTCCTTCGCCCACCGCTTAAAGTCAGACGAGATTCCTTTATACGCATCTGCTTCATGTGAATACAGAAGTTCTTCGCTCTCCATCAGAAGCATATCCCAGTCCTCACGTAGAAGTTCCAATTCATAAAGTTCCCGGAACATCTTATGCGCCATCTCCCATCTTTCCTGCACAGACGGCTTTTCTTCTTTCCAAAGTTTCCGTACAAACTTTCTGGCACTCTTTGTCTGATAACGTTCAATGACTTCCTCGCAGGAAAATAACTGTTCCCGGTTAAATCTGCCCTGCAGATCATGCGCCATTCCAAGAATCAGTCCCACTCTTATTTTTAATGACTGCTCCCGGTCCTGCAGAATTCCAAGCATTGCATCTCTCGCATCTACAAGCATAGAATACAGAAACGGATCAAATTCCTCGTATTCCTCTTCTCCTTCTTTTTCATAAGTAAGAAAACGGACCGGCTCTTTCTTCTCCATCAAAATCCTTGCCACCTCCGGACAGGATACCGACAGGGTAATCTCCCGTACATCCTCAAACTCCTCGACATGTCTCGGATACAGGCGGCAGGTTTTACACAGACTTTTCTCTCCGAGATTCGCATACATCCCACACAGATTACAGTCATTTAAAAATGCACATCGCTTTTCTTTATCCTGCCTGAAAATGCCACGGATCCAGTCCACGGATTTCAACATCGTAAACCAGAATTTTCCTTTCACATGCTTATACTTATTCAGTGATTTTTTGTCAATTACAATCTTCCACCCTGCACAACAGGTATCTTCACATTTGTCTGCGATGCAGGTGAACTCTTTATAATAATCCGGAATTGTATATTGCATTTATTTTTCTACCCCAACCTTCTTACAGATATCCGCCAGACAGCATCTGTCACAGTGCGGCTTCGTCCTTGCCGTACAAACTTCTCTTCCGTGGTACACCAGTCTGTGACAGAAATCGCTTCCTTCCTCTGGCGGAACCAGCTTCCAGAGTTCCATCTCTACTTTCTTTGGATCCTTAATCCCGTCTACCAGTCCAATACGGTTCACCAGACGGATACAATGGGTATCCGTTACGATTGCAGGCTCACCAAATACATCTCCCATGATCAGGTTCGCGCTCTTTCTCCCAACACCTGGCAGCTTTAAGATCGCATTAAAATCCTTCGGAATCTTTCCGCCATACTCATCCCGAAGCATCTTCATACAGGCACTGATATCCCGTGCCTTACTTTTCCCAAGTCCACAAGGACGTACAATCTCTTCGATATTATTTACATCTGCTTCTGCAAGTGCCTCTACTGTCGGATATTTTGCAAATAAACCTTCTACAACTACATTTACCCTTGCATCCGTACACTGTGCCGCAAGACGCACACTGACCAGAAGTTTCCATGCCTGATCATAATCCAGAGTACAGTCTGCATCCGGATATTCCTTTCTCAAGCGTTCTATTACTTCCAATGTTCTCTGTTTCTTTGTCATCTTTTTTGTCCTTCTTTATCTCATATTTTGTATAGTAAGATAATTCATCTGCTTCATTAGTTTAAGATCTTCTTTGTTAAATGCAAGAAGATTCATAAGCTTTTCTTTATTTACAATTTCTTTTTCCGAAATCACTGCTTTAAAGGTCACCGGAAGCATCGTATAATTAGAGAGACCGGACACCAGTGCCAGTTGCTGTCCCGGATTCACCAGATTATTTACACAGGAGATCATGATATGTTCTGATTTCAGAGCCTGGTTATGAAGCATATAGGTTCCAATAAATCCTTCCTTTTCATACTCACCAGTATAAAGTCCGCCACATTCCCCCGGTTCTTTGACCTCACTTACATCATTAAACAAATGCACTTTATATTTGTTATTCTTTCCTTCCACCGCCTGCTGTTCAATCACACTTTTGACAATTACTTTTCCAATCCCGTCATAGCTGTACATGTACAATTTTTCAATTGTCTCCGCATAAGTACATTCTTCCTCTTCCTCAGCAATCTCATCTCCGATAATTGCAAGAGGTGACACCTTAAAAATCTTAGACAATTCAAGAAATGTCGAAATATCCAATGAAATATCCCCTTTTTCGTATTTAGAAACTGTCGACACACTCTTATGCAGTCTTACAGCAAGTTCTTTCAGCGTCATATTATATGCCATCCGGTATTTTCTAATATTACGCCCCACCTTCTCATCTACATTCATACCAATTTTCTTTCCTTTAAATCAATTTTTTTATGATATGTGCATAAATTTTAACGCATTTCCCCAATTTTCTAGTATGCACCATATTTTTTCTCTTTTTTCAATAATAACACGTCTGATTTTTTCGTGTCAATAAAATGCACCTCTTTTGTCTTTTCTGATTTACCCGGATAAAATGATAGCATAAAAACACAAGCCACGGAGTCATCCGTATGACAAATATGTGGAAGGAGAATACAAATGAAAGTAGAAAAAAGGTTACTCAAATACATCGCAATCAAAACACCATGCGATGAAAACAGCGATACAGTTCCAACCTCTCAGTGTCAGTTTGATCTTGCAAGAATCCTTGCTGATGAACTGAAAGAACTCGGACTTGACAAGGTTGTTCTGGACGATAAATGCTTCGTTTATGGAATCCTTGCAGCAACACCAGGATATGAAAATAAGAAAAAGCTTGGACTTATCGCACATATGGATACTGTACCAGAATTTTGCGAGGCAGAAATCCATCCGGTCTGTACACCAGATTATGACGGATGTGATCTCGTTCTCGGAGACAGTGGACGGGTTCTTACAACCAAAGATTTCCCGCATCTGAAAGGATTAAAGGGACGTACACTCATCACTTCCGATGGAAATACCATCCTCGGAGTTGACGACAAAGCCGGTATTGCTGAGATCATGCAGCTTCTTGAGATCCTGATCACAGAAAAGATTCCGCACGGACAGATTAGTGTCGCTTTTACACCGGACGAAGAATGTGGAAGCGGCGCTGCACATTTTGATTTTGATACTTTTGACGCGGAGGTTGCCTATACGCTGGACGGGGACGGCGAAGGCGAGATCCAGTATCAGAACTTCAATGCATGCGAAGCAAAATTTGAGATCAATGGCAAAAATGTACATCCGGGTTCTGCAAAAGATGTGATGATCAATGCCGTTCTCATTGCCGCAGATATCAACAATATGCTCCCAAGATTCGAGATTCCGCGTCATACCGAACAATATGAAGGATTCTACCATCTTCTGAGCATACACGGAGATGAAGGGCATGCCGTATCCGAATACATCATCCGCGACCACGACAGCGCAAGCTTTGAAGCCCGCCGCAATACGCTCCGCCATATCGAAAAGATCTTAAATGAGCTCTGGGGCGAGGGTACAGTCACACTGACACTTACCGATGAATACCAGAACATGGAATGTATCATCAAAGATCACATGTATCTGATTGATTATGCTAGAGAGGCCTGTGCGAAAGCAAATGTTCCGGAGGATATTTCTCCAATCCGCGGAGGTACAGACGGCTGCAAGCTTTCCTTTAAAGGTCTTCCTTGCCCGAACCTTGGAACAGGCGGACACGGATATCACGGACCACTGGAGCACGTCACCATCGAAGGTATGGAAGCAGCTGTCCGTGTCATTGTAGAACTTGTAAAAATCTTTGCAAATGAGTAAATACCAAATAGGAAACGGAGATACTGATTATGAAAAAGAAAAAAATATCTTTCCCTTCTGCGCTCACTGTATTATTTATCGTCCTTATTTTCGCTGCAATTTTAACTGCAGTGGTACCGGCAGGGCTTTATTCCAAATTAACGTACAACGCAGACCATGATGTATTTGAAATCACAACACCGGAAGGTGAAGTGACAGAAATGGCTCCTACCCAGGAATCCCTGGACGAGCTGGGTGTTACCGGAAACTTAAATAAATTCCTTGATGGAAGTATCAGCAAACCGATTGCTGTTCCTGGAACCTACGAGAGAGTCGATCAGGAACCGCAGGGCGTATTTAAAATCCTCCTTGCAGCAATCAGTGGTGTTTACGATACCATTGATATCATCCTTTTTGTATTTATCCTCGGCGGATGTATCGGTGTCCTGAATTATATGGGTGCATTCAATGCGGCAATCGCAGCACTTTCCAAAGTCACCAAGGGCAAAGAATATATCCTGATCATCCTGATCACGATTATTATCGCAGCCGGTGGAACTACCTTCGGTCTTGCAGAAGAAACCATTGCACTTTACCCGATCCTTGTACCGGTATTCCTTGCAGCCGGATATGATGTTATGGTTTGTATCGCTGCAATTTACATGGGATCTTCTATCGGAACCATGTTCCCGACCATCAACCCGTTCTCTGTCGGAAACGCATCCAATGCAGCCGGAATCAGCCTTGCTGACGGTATGGGAATCCGTGGTGTTGCTCTGGTACTCGGCACTCTGATCACTTTGATCTACATCCTTCGCTATGCAAAGAAGGTAAAAGAAGATCCTACAAAATCAATCTGTTACGACCAGTATGAACATCATATGCAGAAATTCGGTCATCAGGGCGAGGTTCCTGAATTTACCGGAAAAATGAAGCTTTCCCTCCTCGTATTCGGCGTATCCTTCGGTGTGCTTGTATGGGGACTTGTAGCTCAGGGCTGGTGGTTCGACAACATGACTGCCCTCTTCCTTGCCTGCGCGATCCTGCTTGCATTTACTTCAGGAATCGGCGAAAAGAACTTTATGGATCAGTTTATCGGCGGTGCCGCTGACCTGATGGGCGTAGCTCTGGTAGTCGGTGTGGCACGTGGTATCAACATCATTCTGGAAGACGGTATGATTTCTGACACCATCCTGGAATTCTTCTCAGGTGCGATCAGTGGAATGAATCCGATCGTATTCATCATCTTGATGATGCTTGTATTTATCGTACTCGGATTCTTTATTTCCTCTTCCTCAGGGCTTGCAGTTCTGTCCATCCCGATCATGGCTCCGCTTGCCGACACCGTAGGTGTTTCAAGATCAGCAATCGTATCTGCTTATGCATACGGTCTTGGTCTGATTTCTTTCATCACACCAACCGGTCTGATCCTTGCATCCCTTGCGATGGTGGATGTTACTTATGATAAATGGCTGAAATTCATCATGCCACTGATGGGTATGACTACCGTCTTCAGTGCGATCATGCTGATCATTCAGTTATATGTATAAGCTTCTTGCATAAGGAGGTAAACTCTTATGGATTTTGAAAAACAAATACAGACAGACCGTGAAAGTCTGATCCAGGATATTATGAAACTGGTGTCCATAGACAGCGTGGAAACCGCACCGGATGCAGGAATGCCTTTCGGTGCAAGCGCTGCCAAAGCACTTGACTGCTTTCTCGAAACGGCAGAATCCATTGGTCTTAAAACAGAAAATTTTGATCACTATGCCGGACACGCAGATTATGGGGATCAGGAAGAAACTCTCGGAATCCTCGGTCATGTTGACGTGGTTCCATGCAGTGGCAGCTGGGTATGTGATCCGTTTAAACCGGAAATCATTGACGGAAAGCTGTATGGTCGTGGCGTACTTGATGATAAAGGTCCTCTTCTTGCCTGCCTCCATGCAGTCAAGATTTTAAAAGAAATGGGTGTGCCACTCAGCAAAAAAATCCGTTTTATTGTAGGTGCGAATGAAGAGACAGACTGGAAATGCATGGACTATTATTTCAACAAGAAAAAGATCCCTGCTCCACAGATGTCCTTCACACCGGATGCAGTATTCCCACTTATTTACGCTGAAAAAGGCGTCTTTCAGTATCAGCTTGTAACCGATGTCTCAGAGGATATCACTTTATCCGGTGGAAATGCATTTAACGCAGTCGCAGACCATGCTTCCGTCCTGCTTCCTCTCGAACTGGAAACCGTGATCCGCAAGAGCCTGCTCTCCTGGGAGACACAGACCAGATGCCATTTCACAGTAGAAAATGCGGGTGCATCCCTCCGGCTGACCGCAGAAGGTTTTGCCGCACACGCAGCACATCCTTCTACCGGAATCAATGCGATCAGCGGACTGATGTCAGCTTTATCTGAGCTTTCTCCGGAAAATGAGTTGGCAAGGATTGCCACATTTTACATGGAGCACATTGGTTTTGACCTGACCGGAAAGGGACTTGGAATCGATCTTACAGATGAGATCTCCGGCAGATTAAGTTTCAATGTCGGAAAGGTTGAAGTATGCGATCATAAGGTGATTTTCTCCATCGACAACCGTGTACCGGTTACTTACCAGTGCGCCCAGGTTCAGGAGCTCATTCAGAAACAGCTTATCGGTTCCGGATTCCGTTTTGAGAACCCATATGCAACTGAATCCATCCACGTACCTGAGGATTCTTTCCTGGTTCAGACTCTGATGGAATCCTACCGCAATGTCACCGGTGATATGTCCGCAAAACCTCTGGTAGACGGTGCCTGCTCTTACGCAAGAGCACTGGATAACTGTGTCGCTTTCGGCGCACTCCTCCCAGACCAGCCTGATCTGATGCATCAGACAAATGAATGTCTGGAGCTGGATAAACTGGATCTCTGGATGAAGATTTATCTGGATGCAATCTACCGGCTTGCAAAATAAACAATAACGTATAACTAAGAGAGAATAACGTAATGCTTTTGTTATTTTTTACGTTATTCTCTCTTTTTTTGTTCATTTTTTGTTTATTATGTATATTTCCTATCCATTTCACATACAAATTCGATGACATCCCAGAACATTTATGGTATAATTTAGAAAATCTAATTACTTATTTGTTAACGCACAATATGAGGGGGATTTTACATGAAAAAAATATCACGTCATGAACTGATGCAATACGGAACGGCTATCATTTCGTTCCTTATTGTAATGACGTTCACACTTCTGATTTTTTTCTGGTTTGTACAACAGAGCGTTGATAAAAGTGTACAGAATGTTCTTCAAAAAAACACACTGCAGCAAAAGGATCACCTGGAACTGGTCCTGGAAAAAGAATATGAATTTCTGGAGAGTCCTGCTGCATACTTCGGAACAACTTCCGATCTGTTCAGCAACGATAATCTTCAGCTTCTTGCTGAACTGGCTTCTTCCAGCTCCTATCATCGGCTTATGCTTTTTTCTACAGACGGTATCGGGCGCTCCAGCGATGGAAAGAAGACCGATGCAAGTTCACGGAACTATTTTCAAAAGACATTGGAAGGCAGACGCGTCATTAGTTCTCCTCTGTCAAGCAGCGTAGACAACGAAACCCTTGTTGTCCTCACAGTTCCTGTTTATGACAAAGATCAGAATATTATCGGTGTCTTTGGAGGCTCCATCGATGTTACGGAACTGACTACCATGCTCTTTGAGGATCTGTATTCCGGTTCCGGCTACTCATTTATCACAGACTCGGATGGCAACATCATTTCCATTGAATCTACACACAACGAAATCCGAGAGAACTTTTTTACTTCTTCCTCTGACTGGGTATTTCAGACCTCGGAAGATGGTGCTACCCTTCAGGAAGATTTTAAGCAAGGACACGCAAACTGCCGCAAGATTACAGCAGATTTATCACATGCACGCTATATTTCCTACCAGCCACTAAAGTACAACGACTGGATGCTCTGCTATATCGTTCCTGCTGTCGAAGCCCGTCAGCACTTTGCTTTTATCAACAACTTTGAAATCATTCTGTTCGCCTTTTTTATCTGCATTGTGCTGCTTCTGATCTTCGCACTCTGGAAGATCAACCAGAAGAATCAGACTTCGCTTCTTCGCCAGGCGCATACAGATGCTCTGACCGGACTTCTGAACAAAGTTTATGCAGAACACACGATTTCCGAATGGCTGCGCGAAAAAGATTTTGAAGATTTACAGGCTTTAATGATGATCGATATGGATTATTTCAAGCAGATCAATGATACTTATGGACATGCAACCGGTGACCAGGTACTGAAAATATTTGCCGGATTTCTGAAAGAACAGTTCCGGACAACCGATATCATCGGTCGTGTCGGTGGTGACGAATTTATGATCCTGATGAAAAATGTACGTCTGGATTACAGTATCCATCTGCATTTGCAAAAGCTCTATACAAATCTTCAAAATATAGATATCCCGGAACTAAATGGTCGGAAACTTTCCTGCAGTATCGGCTGTGCTGTTGCTCCAACGGATGCTGAATCTTTCAGCCAGTTATACCGCCTTGCTGATCATGCTCTATATACAGCTAAGCAAAACGGACGTGGACGTTTTGTTATTTACCACGATATCAAGAACCAGCAGGAAACCGTTTTATCCTGATCAACGTCAGGAATTCTGGTACAGGTCAATATTCCTGTCATTTAATCTCAAAATTCCCGCCGGGCAGATCCTGTACCTGTCCGGCGGGAATTTCATTCTTCTTTATATCTCAGATATGCCCTGGCACATCCAGTCATTTTTAATCATCGTAAGTATCCAGGAAATTGTGTCTTACACCTTTTGCCTTGTAACCGACAACCGTATCCAGATTGACATTTTCCACACTCTTGAAAATATTGCCCTCCACAAACGGGTTCGTCTTCTTAAGCTCTGCAATCAGCTTTTTGATTTCCATACGCTTTGACTGATTTTCTTCATTGTTGCAGGTTGTACAGGTATCGGTAAACTTACATGCACACTGGATAAAATGCAGATCATTGTAATCTCTCCATGCCTTTATGTCATCCTCACGGATCAGATACATCGGGCGGATCAGTTCCATCCCTTCAAAATTTGTACTGTGAAGCTTCGGCATCATAGTCTGCACCTGTGCACTGTAGAGCATTCCCATCAGGATCGTCTCGATCACATCATCATAATGATGTCCCAGTGCGATTTTGTTGCAGCCCATCTGCTGTGCAAAATTATAAAGATATCCACGTCTCATCCTTGCACAGATATAACACGGTGATTTTTCAATCTCAAATACCGATTCAAAAATATTGGATTCAAAGATCTGGATCGGAATCTTCATCTTCCTTGCATTTTCTTCAATGACCTTTCGGTTCTCCGGACTGTATCCCGGATCCATCACCAGGAACTTTACTTCAAAGTTAAATTTGTTGTGACGCTTTAATTCCTGGAAAAGCTTTGCCATCAGCATTGAATCTTTTCCACCGGAAATACATACTGCGATCCGGTCACCTTCTTTGACCAGTTCATATTCTCTGACAGCTTTTGTAAATTTGGACCAGATCTTCTTTTTGAACTTCTTGCGGATACTAAGCTCCACATGTTCACAGACATCATCTGCTTCCTTTTTCTTCATATCTGCCATCAGCCATCCAACATAACCGCCCTTCAGGCTGTATGCTTCATATCCCTGCTCCTGCAGTTCTTCTGCGATATCCCTGCTGATCTGTCCTCTGCTGCAGCAGATAATGATCTTCTTTTCCTTATCTTCCGGCGGATTCTCCATCAGTACATCTGCTGAGCTTGCCGTCGAATTCGGCAGGATTCCATGGGCGCGCTCAATCTCGCCACGGATATCAAAAAGCTCGTAGGACTCTGCAGGAAGCGCTTCCATTTCCTCGATCGTAATATCTATACTCATTGATTTTCTCCTTGTAAAAAGAATGTCCCCTGACACATAATCCTCTTTATTGAACAGAAAGTTCCATCTGGATTGTTGTCAAATAAAAAATGCGCATGTATCGGTACATATCATAGCATAATCTCTGCATCTGGTCAAAGGGAGATCCATCCGAAAATACTGGATTTCCGCTTATCGCACAGCATTTTCAACACTCCTGACTGCCGCAACTCTTACAATACTCTTAACAGCACCATATACAGGCTCGTTCCCACTGCAATACTTATAAGTGTGTTGTGCTTCCATTTATAGCTAACTGCAACAACCACTACCGCAATTCCTTTCGGAAATGCAATTCCTCTTAAATCGCTGCCCACGTCCTTCAGACAGTAAACGATCAGAACTGCCATGATCGCAGCCGGAAGCACCTGCCCCAGTCTGTCCAGCCACAACGGCATATTTCTTTCTCCGTTAAATGCCAGAAACGGCAGTGCCCGAAGTATGAACGTGCAAACTGCCGATACCAGAACTGCCAATAAAATTCCGCCCGTCGTCATACAATTTTTCCTCCCTTTTCCATAATGACCAGGATTCCGGATGTGATAAGAAGTGCCGGAAGCATAAAGCTTTTCTGCCCGAAGATCACTATGCACAAAATCCCGATCCCGAGTCCGGTCACTACCGGAATGTGTTTTCTGGTCTTTTCCCACTGATCTATAAAAATAATCACAAACAGTGCCGTCATACAAAAATCGATCCCTTCCATATCAAACGGGAGCAGCTGCCCCAGGACTCCTCCGAGAACTGCCCCCGCCATCCAGTAACACCGGCTGAAAAATGCAATCAGGAACATCGTATCCTCCTTCTCTTTTTCCGGGAGGTCGAGCGTACAGTTTACCGCATAGGTCTCATCCGTCATCGTGTGGATCATATAGAGCTTGCGCCTGCCCATCTTCTGAAAATCCTTCAGAAAAGTAAGGCTGTAAAAAGTCTGTCTGCTGTTCATCAGAAACGCTGTCAGTACAATCGTCACAACCGAAGCTCCACTGGATAAAAATGTGATCAGAACAAACTGGAATGCCCCGGTATATACGGTAAGACTTACAAACAGTGAATAGTACCAGCCAAATCCGGCATTTTCCATCATAATCCCATATGCCATGCTTACGAAAATGTAGCTGCACATGATCGGAATGGATTTCAGAAAAGCATTTTTTCTGATCTGTGCCTTTGTCATAGTGTTTTCTCCTTAAAATTTTCTGTGTACATCGAAAAAGACGAAGGTTTCGAAAAACCTCCGTCCAAAATTCCTGTGTGTATAATATTTATTTGCCCTGAACCGCTGCAAATCCACCTTCAAGATCTGCGATGATATCATCGATATGTTCTGTACCGATAGAAAGACGGATTGTGTTCGGTTTGATTCCCTGATCAAGCAGTTCTTCTTCTGTCAGCTGAGAATGTGTTGTTGTTGCCGGATGGATAACAAGGCTCTTAACATCCGCAACATTTGCAAGCAGCGAAAAGATCTTCAGGTTGTCGATGAACTTGTGAGCTTCTTCCTGTCCGCCTTTGATCTCGAATGTGAAGATAGATGCTCCACCATTCGGGAAATATTTTTCATAAAGTGCATGATCCGGATGATTCGGCAGTGACGGATGGTTCACATGCTCTACCATTGGATGATTAGAGAGGTATTCTACTACTTTCTTTGTATTTTCTACATGACGGTCAATTCTAAGTGACAGTGTCTCTGTTCCCTGCAGAAGAAGGAATGCATTAAATGGAGAAATTGTTGCTCCCATATCACGAAGAAGGATTGCACGGATGTAAGTTACAAATGCTGCCGGACCTGCTGCATCTACGAAAGATACTCCGTGGTAGCTTGGGTTTGCATCTGCGATTGCCGGGTATTTTCCACTTGCTTTCCAGTCAAATTTGCCGGAATCTACGATGATTCCACCAAGAGTTGTTCCGTGTCCACCGATGAATTTGGTAGCAGAATGTACAACGATGTCTGCTCCGTGTTCGATCGGACGGATCAAATACGGTGTTCCGAATGTGTTGTCGATTACAAGCGGAAGTCCATGCTTGTGTGCAATTTCAGCGATCGCATCGATATCCGGGATATCACTGTTCGGATTACCAAGAGTTTCAAGATAGATGGCTCTTGTGTTATCCTGAATTGCATCTTCTACTTCTTTCAGGTTATGTGCATCTACAAATGTAGTTGTGATTCCGTAATGTGTCAGTGTGTGTTCAAGAAGGTTGAAGCTTCCACCGTAGATTGTCTTCTGCGCTACGATATGTCCGCCATCTGCTGCAAGTGCTTCGATGGTATATGTAATTGCAGCTGCTCCGGATGCTGTTGCAAGAGCTGCCACACCACCTTCAAGTGCTGCGATTCTCTTTTCAAATACGTCCTGTGTAGAGTTTGTCAGACGTCCGTAAATGTTACCTGCATCTGCAAGTCCGAATCTTGCTGCTGCATGTGCAGAGTTCTTAAATACATAAGATGTTGTCTGGTAAATCGGTACTGCTCTGGCATCAGATGCCGGATCTGGTTCTTCCTGTCCTACGTGAAGCTGAAGTGTTTCAAATTTATAATCGCTCATATTTTTCTACCTCTCTTTTCTACTGTCTGATGTATCGTGATCTCTATAGTGATCTTTCAAATTTGATAGTTGCATTATATCTACTTTTACCTACTTTGTCAATAGGTTAATAGGGAATTATTTTAAAAACATTTAATTTCAATATGTTTTATCTGTTTTTCTTCTATCAATATAAAAAAGACGCTTTTGGCGTCTTTTCTGTATAATAACATCCACTACTGCTCATCGGTGATCAGCCCGGCGATCAGTTCTGCTCCTGTCACAAGATCTTTGATTGTCGTATATTCATTTACCGAATGTGCCTGGTACATTCCATTTGACAGCACCAGTCCAGGAATCCCGTTCTTCGCAAAGCTGTTGTTATCACTTCCGCCAAATGTCTCTACAAGATTTCCTGCAAGTCCCAGCTCTTTGCTTACTCTTTCAAACCGTTTTACCGGCACACTGTCTTTTGCTGTCTCATAAGCGATCAGATGAACTTCGCAAGTAAGTTCTGATTCAGCTCCGTGTTTTTCAGCCACCTTTTTGAAGGTATTCCCCACTTCTTCTACACAACGAGTCGCTTTTTCATGAGAATAGCTCCGGATTTCTCCCTTTACGATACATTTTTCCGGAACAATGTTCGTTCCGCTCCCACCTTCGATCAATCCGATATTGCAGGTTGTCTCTCCATCCACATGTCCCTGACTGATCTGCGTGATTGCTTCGGATGCAATAGCGATCGCATGAATGCCGTGCTCCGGATCAAATCCGGCGTGGGATGCCTTCCCGGTTACTACCACCTGATAAGAAATCAGAGACGGTGCTTTATATGCCGCGCTTCCAACCGGTCCGCTGATATCCAGTACATAGGCTTCTTTTGCACGAACCTTTGAAAAATCAAATACGCTGCTGCCCTTGATATAAAGCTCTTCTGCAATTGTAAAAAGAATCTCGATATCCCGGTGTGGTACTCCCGCTTCTTTTACACTGCGGATTCCTTCCAGAATCTCCACAAGTCCTGCCACATCATCAGCTCCAAGAACTGCTTTTCCTGCGGAACGGATCACACCGTCTTCTCCGATGATCCCTTTCTTGCCTTTGGACGGCTCAACCGTATCCATATGGCCGGACAAAAGGACCGGATCTCCCGGAAGATCTCCCGGAAGATATGCATATACGTTTCCGGCATTTCCTCCGAAATGTTCTCCGGCATTGTCTTCCTCTACTTCAAAACCAAGTCCTTTTAATTTCACGATCAGCCGGTCTGCCATCTGACGCTCCCCAAAGCTTGGTGCATCGATCGCAGTCAGTTCCTGAAATTCATCGACTGCCCGCTGTTCATTTACCTTTATTTTACTCATTTCTGCCACTTCCTTATCTGCACGGTCATTTTCCATCTGCCGGCTATCTGTCCGGTAATACACCTTCGGTCACAGATATCTTCCGCTTTATACACAATTCTATTTGATTTACTTTAATACAGCTTCCAGATCTGCGATCAGATCCTCTGCTCCCTCAATTCCAACAGACAATCTCAGAATCCTGTCTGTAATTCCGTTCCGGTCAAGCTCTTCTTTGGAAAGATCCGCATGCGTCTGGGTAATCGGATAAGTGATCAGAGTCTCAGTTCCTCCGAGGCTTTCCGCAAACTGGATCAGTTTTACATTTTCCAGAATGTGATATGCTCTCTCTTTGGAATCTACTTCAAAGGTCAGGATCGAACCAAATCCTCTTGCCTGCTTTTTCATCAGTTCGTAGCCCGGATGTGATTCAAGTCCCGGATAAAGCACCCTTGTCACATACTCCTGCTTCTCCAGAAAATGTGCGATCTTCAGTGCATTTTCCTGTGCTCTGTCCATACGGACTCCAAGCGTCTTGATCCCTCTGAGGATCAGCCAGCTATCCATCGGTGCAAGAGTTGCTCCTGTCGTCTTGATGATAAAACGAAGCTGTTCCTGAATGTCCTCGCGGTTTGTTATCAGAAAACCTGCAAGTGTGTCATTATGTCCACCCAGATATTTTGTCCCGCTATGCACAACAATGTCAGCACCAAGCTTCAGCGGATTCTGGAAATATGGTGATAAAAAGGTATTGTCCACGATCAGAAGAAGTTCATGTTTTTTTGCTATCTTTGAAAGTTCTTCCAGATCGGATACACGCATCATCGGATTGGTCGGTGTCTCTGCATAAATTGCTTTTGTGTTATCCTGGATATAATCCTCTACATCCACACTGCTTAAATCCACGCTGGTAAATGTCAGTCCATTTTTCACATTGATGCTGTGGAACAGACGGACACTTCCTCCATAAAGATCCTCATCAATGATGATGTGATCGCCCGGTTTGAAAATCTCCATCAGAGCTGTGATTGCTGCCATTCCTGTCGAAAATGCCAGTGCATCGATCCCTTCTTCCAGCGATGCTACGATCTTCTCAAGATGTTCTCTCGTCGGATTCTGTAATCTGGAATAGTCATAACCACTTCCTCCGCCTACTCTGTCTCTTGCAAATGTTGCAGACTGATAGATTGGATAACTGATCGCCCCATATATTTCATCCTTATTATCGTCAGCCAGATGCTGACATCGTGTATCAATTCCGTACTTCATTCTTGTCTATCTCTCCTGTTTCTATAAATCAATGTCGCTATTTACTGTACAATATCTTTCTGCCAAAATCCAGTTTTCTTTTCATAAATTTACGCAAGTTCTTTCTCCGTCATCACACATTCAAACTCTCCGGAGCCGCTTACCTGTGAAAAATCTGCGGTATAGCCGAGCTTTTCATAGAATCCAAGTGCCGCTTTTCTGGAATTGATATAGATTTTTGTCACACCTTTTTCGCGCATCCAGTTTTCCGCCTCAATGATCCCTGCCTGTCCGTAATGTCTTCCCCTATAGGATTCCAGTGTTGCCACGCGCTCAATTTTTCCGGTATGTTCATCCAGATAATGCAGCCTGCAGGTGGATACCGGATAAATTCCGTCCATCACCAGAATATATTCATCTTCCGGTATGTCATCTGAAAATTCTCCCTCAAGCGGGATCTTAAATCCCAGGCACATTGCCTGTGTCCGCACATAGTGTACGCCGGCTCTCTGCCATTCTTCTGTCACTCTGACTGCTTTCATCATTCATTCCCCGCTTTCTTTATTTTCCGGATAATTTTTCTCTTCCGTGTGGTGTCAGCCATAAGGATTCATCTGGTCCATTTGGCACGATCGCAAATTCATTGGACGGGCAGCAATCGATATGATAATGCTTCTTGATCGCCGCAAAATTCGTTGTGTCGCCAAATCCCGGTGTCTGATACAAATCTCTTGCATATGCCCACAGATTCGGATAATCGCGGAGAAGCTTTTTATTCAGACGAAATACCGGATAATATGCACAGTCAAATCGTACCAGTGTCACATAAAGACGCACATCAGATTCAGTCAGTCTGTCACCAAATAAGTATCTCTGGTTTGCAAGCCTTCTCTCATAATCTTTTCCCTTTCCTACGCTGTCTGATTCCGTTTTTCCTGCTCTTGTCTGATGCTTCTTGGCGATACATATGGCTGTCTCTCATAATCGTTGTCACCAAAACGATAGCCTTCTTCCAGAAGAAATCCGGTATCTTCCATCCACTTCAGACTTTCTGCATTTCCATTGTAAATCGCCATGCCCGTCTTCTGTAGCGGCATCAAAATGACTCAGTCCAAAATGGTCTAAAATATCTGCCACTGCCTGATAATCTACATTTTCCTTGTCTGTCACCAGTCTGATACTCATTTCTTTCGCTCCCTTCTTTTATCCTGTTGGAAAAAATCGACTGATCCCTCAGCCGATTTTGTTTTTCTCTTAAATTGAATAATCCGGTTCTTCCATCCGGTTGATCTTTGTAAAGAACTCTTTGACACGTTCGTTCTTTGGATTTCCAAACACTTCTCTCGGCGTTCCGTCTTCCAGGATCTTTCCTCCGTCCAGGAAGATCACTCTGGTTGCAACGTTTCGTACAAAGCTCATCTCATGAGACACCAGAAGCATTGTATATCCTTCATTTGCCGCTTTTTTGATCGTATCCAGAACTTCTCCGACAAGCTCCGGATCCAGTGCAGATGTCGGCTCATCCAGAAGCAAAAGCTTTGGCTCCATCGCAAGTGCTCTTGCGATTGCAACCCTCTGCTGCTGACCACCTGACATATGTCTCGGATAATGGTTTGCGTGATCCAGAAGACCTACATTTTTAAGCTGCTCTCTCGCAATCCTTTCTGCTTCCTCTTTTTTCATCTTCTTTACCACGATCAGCCCCTCCATTACATTCTGAAGCGCTGTCTTCTTTGAAAAAAGATTGAAATTCTGAAAAACCATGCCGGTCTTTTTCCGAAGCTCTGTCAGATCTTTGCCATGAATATGTGCAAGATCCTGTGT
Source organism: Coprococcus sp. RTP21204st1_G4_RTP21204_210225 (assembly GCF_040915385.1). Taxonomy (NCBI): domain Bacteria; kingdom Bacillati; phylum Bacillota; class Clostridia; order Lachnospirales; family Lachnospiraceae; genus Coprococcus; species Coprococcus sp. RTP21204st1_G4_RTP21204_210225. The sequence goes on from NZ_JBCPDP010000023.1 coordinate 25,243, forward strand.
CTCACCGTCAATCGTTATGGTTCCGGTTTCCGGTTTTTCCAGTCTGTCCACACATCTTAAAAATGTGGATTTTCCTGTTCCAGAAGGTCCGATGATCGCTACGACATCTCCCTGATTGATGGTAAGGTCGATCCCATCAAGAACCTTATTATTTTTAAATGTTTTTGATATATTTTTGATTTCGATCATACCTTATTCCACCTCTGTATCTCTGATATCTAAAAGTGCCGGTGCATCTTCCGGTACCCGGAGCTTTTTCTCAAGATAGCTGATCACTCTCTCAAGTACGAAAGTAATTACCCAGTAAATAATTGCCAGTGAGATATACACTTCAAAGTAACGGTAATTTCTTCCCGCAAGAATCTTTCCTTCTGCGGTCATCTCCACTACGGAACAGACAAATGCAAGAGAAGTTCCTTTGATCAGTCCGATAAATGCATTTCCAAGGGATGGGAGTGCTACCACGATTGCCTCCGGAAGGATGATCCTTATCAATGCCTGGAAATAATTCATTCCTAAAGCGCTTGCTGCCTCAACCTGTCCTTTATCTACTGATTCAAGGGACGCACGGATGATCTCTGCGTTAAATGCAGATTCATTGAGTGCCAGAGCAACGAATGCATATACGATTGGTGCGACTCCATTGACATTGTAGTTGGTTCCACATTTAAAGTTGATATATTTCAGGAGCATCGGAATACCGAAATAGGTCACATATAACTGAACCAGGATCGGCGTTCCGCGGATAACCGAGATATAGATACTTACCAGCTGTTTCAGTACCGGTACCTTTTTAATCTTCACAAGTGCAAGGAGCAGTCCCAGGATGAGACTAGCGATCATTGCTGTGACAGCCAGTTCCATTGTGACCGGAAGATATTTTAAAAGTAGCGGTATCTGTGTAAATACCAGTTTTCCATCAAATAATTTACCCATTAGTTAATCGTCTCCTCGAACTTATCATCCTCCGGTGCGGCATCCTGACCATACCATTTTTTACTGATCTCAGTCAGGGTCCCGTCTTCCTTCAGCTCCTTCAGCGCTTTGTCTACCTGTTCTCTTAAATCTTTCTGATCCTGTGGGAAAATATAATATGCATAAGAGTTTTCTGCAATCATTTTTGCTTCATCTTCCGGAATATCATTTTTCTGCACATCATAGTTAAATTCTTCCATGTAAGAGTTGTACATTGCCAGATCGATGATCGTAAAATCCTGCGATCCGTCTGCTACATGCTGTAAAAATACAGATGTATCTGCATCCGAGTAAGTAATATTGATCGCTTTATCCGGATTCTTTTCATTCCATGCTTCTACTGCATTGGATACGCTGATTCCTGTACCACCTTCAAAAGAAAGTCCTGCTGCATCTTCAAATGATTTGATCTCTTTTCCACCTTTCTTTGTTACGAATACATAGCTGATCTTGTCATATGGATAAGAGTAAAGATAACTTGTTCCACGGTCTTCGTTGTAAGAGAAGTTGTTGACTCCGATCTGATAATTTCCACTATTCAGTCCGGAAAGTACAGATCCAAAATCAGTCACTTCGTATTCCAATTCATAATCCGGAAGTTTATCAAAAACTGCATTCAGTACATCCACATCGTATCCTGCCGGCTTGTCATCATCGCCTACATAGACATATGGTTTTGCGTTTGCTCCGGTTGCTGCTTTGATTACTGTCTTTCCACTGTCTGAAGAGCTGTCCTTTGAAGCACTTCCTGAAGAAGATCCACATCCTGTAGCCAGGACTCCTGCTGCCAGTGTAACTGCTAAAATGCTTGCCAACTTTTTCATAATATTTTTCCTCGTCTTTCGTCTGTTATTTTTCTGCTTTAAATTTGTGTGCCGGATCTTTACTGAGTGATTCTCTTCCTGTCGGTGTCTTCCAGATAGTATCCCAGTCTGTTTCCTGCACCACGATATCATAGTATGTATTTTCCCAATACTCTTCATCTGCTTCATTCAGATCGACAGATGCCGCAAAATCCTTAAAATATGTGTTATGTCTGAATGCCGGGATCTGATACAGATCTCTTGCATATCCCCACAGATTCGGGTAATCTACCAGACGGTGTTTGCAAGGTCCGATATTTCTTGAATAAGACACATCCAGTCTTGCGATGGTTGTATAAAGACGGATATCACTGTCTGTCACATAATCTCCGAATAAGAATCTCTTGTCTGCAAGTCTTTCCTCCATTGCATCAAGCCCTGCGAAAAATGTCTCATATCCATCGGCAAATGCCTGTAAGGATTCAGCGAACTGCGCTCGATAAACAGCGTTGTTTACATTTTCAAAGAGCCATTTGTTCAGCTTATCGATCTCCGGTCTTAATTCTTCCGGGTAAAGATCCGGCGCTCCCTTTTTGTGGAACGGCCTGAACGCTGTTTCCAGATGATTTGTAAGCCAGTGGTAATCATTATTTACCACTTTCTTTGTCTTATAATCTACAAATGCCGGAACCGTTGTACGTCCTGTGTATTCTTCATCCGCATTGTAGTAAAGCTCACTTAAGAACTGTGCGCCCGTTTCCGGATTGATATGATCCGGGGAATTTACAAATTCCCATCCAAGATTCTCTTCCCGGTCTGTCCAGTCTACGATCTCAACTTTCACTGCATCCTCAAGCCCGAGAAGCTCTCTTGCGATCGCTGCCCGATTGGACCAGTTGCATCCTTTTGCCCAGAAAAGAATATATCTGTCTTTTTCTACCGGATTTTTCCCTTCTCCAAAACCTTCCGTGAAGCGGTTGGGCTGACGATGGAAATTTCCATATTCATCAATTTCCTGTGCAGTTTCTCTCGGTCTTACTCTGATCTGTCTTCCATTTACATCTACATATTCGAAATCTGCCATAATTCGTTCCTCCTACTGTTCTTCTGCCTTAAATTTATTGCCCGGATCGCTGCTTAAATGTGCACGGTCATGCGGTGCACCCCAGTATGCATCAAAATTGATCTCATCCAGAAATCTTGCATTGAAAGATTCAAAAAATAATGCGCCGACCTTCTTGTTGTTTGGATTTGCGAAATCCTTAAAGTAGGTGTTGTTTCTGAATGCCGGAATCTGATACAGGTCTCTTGCATATCCCCACAGATTCGGATAATCGATCAGGCGGTGTTTGGTATGTCCTAGCTGCCATGTGTAACGAATATCCAGTCTCGCCAGCGTCACATACAGTCTCACATCACTGTCTGTCACATAATCTCCAAAGAGAAATCTCTGATTTTCCAGACGTTTTTCCAGAATATCCATTGCTGCATAAAAAGAATTATAGGCATCCCAGTAAGCTTCCTTTGATCTTGCAAAGGTTGCTTTATAAACTCCATTATTAATGTTATCAAAGAGCCAGTCATTCATCTCATCGATATCTTTTCTGAGTTCTTCCGGATAAAGATCCGGTGTTCCTTTTTTGTGGAACGGTTTAAAATCTACTTCAAAATAATTGGTAAGCCAGGTGTAATCGTTATTTACAACTTTTCCTGTCTTTGTATCGATCAGAGCCGGTACCGTTGTTCTTCCTGTGTAATCATCATCTGCTTTGTAATAAGCTTCACTTAAGAACTGGATTCCAAGGACCGGATCGATATGATCTTTGTCGTATACGAATTCCCATCCAAGATTCTTCTCATGCTTTGCATGATCAACCATGTTGACACTGATTGCATCTTCCAGTCCAAGAAGTTCTCTTACGATCGAAGCTCTGTTAGACCAGTGGCAAAGCTTTGCCCATACCAGATGGTATCTGCCTTTTTCTACCGGATTTTTTCCTTCTCCAAATCCTTCTGTAAAATGATTTGGCTGGCGGACAAAATATCCATTCTCATCTATTTCCGATACAACTTCCTGCGGACGTACACGGATCTTTCTTCCATCTACTACTTCATAATCAAATTCTGCCATTATTTCTTCCTCCGTTCATATTTATCAGTACTGGTTATTTTGTATAACCTTTATTTCCTATCAATTTAGTTGGTATAATATCATCTATTACCTACTAAGTCAATAGGTTATTTTATTTTTTTGTTTTTTTCTTGAAACACATATAACCCTACGGTATAATAGGTAAAAAAGCACCAGGGTTCATAAACTCTCTGGTGCTGCTATTGTACATATAAAAAAATGGGGGAAAACTAATTATGATTTCTACAAAAGGACGTTACGCACTCCGCGTGATGATTGATCTCGCCCAGCATAAGGACGAAGAATATGTTCCGCTTAACGAGATCGCAATCCGCCAGGAAATTTCCGAAAAATACCTGGAAATTGTCCTGAAAATTCTTGTAAAGAAGAAACTCTTAAAAGGACGCCGTGGCAAAGGGGGCGGATACCAGCTTACCAGGGAACCTTCTGAATACACTATCGGCGAGATTCTTGAACTTGCGGAAGGCAATCTTGCTACAGTCGCCTGCCTGGTTCCAGGTGCCGAGGTCTGCAGCCGTGAAGAACAGTGCATTACACTCCCTCTGTGGAAGAAATTTGATGGAATGGTACATGATTTCTTCTACGAGATTACATTGGAAGATGTGTTAAACGGAAATATTTAAGGAGATTTTTTATGAATACTTCGAATTTTGAATGGCCCGTTGATAAAAAGCCACTGTATTCCCTGCTTTCAATCCGCCTCCGCGGTCTGATTGACGGAATCCCTCACCAGATCTCAAATCTGGCAAATGCATCGGCCCTTCTCGGTGATGCGCTTCTGAATATCAACTGGGTTGGTTTTTATCTGATGAGAGAAGGCAGGCTCGTCCTTGGTCCTTTCCAGGGCAAACCTGCCTGTATTGAAATTGAAATCGGTAAAGGTGTCTGCGGAACCGCTGTGGCAAACGATCAGGTTATGCTGGTAAAGGATGTCCACCAGTTCCCGGGACATATCGCCTGCGACAGCGCCTCTAATTCCGAGATCGTGATTCCGCTTCATAAAGGAAATGAAATCGTTGGCGTTCTGGATATCGACAGCCCTGTTCTCGCCCGTTTTGATGAAGAAGATCAGGAAGGGCTGGAACACTTTGTCAGAATCCTGGAATCTATTTTTGACAGATAAGCTGTTCTTCCAGATAGCTTACGATCACCTCAGCTGCATATCCATGTGACTTTTCCCCCGGATGCCGGAGAGAACCCACTTTTTCCTCCGGCGTATCCGGGAGTTCTAAAAATCCATAAATCTTTTCATAGCGTGATGGCACATTATGATCCGGATTATTATCACATCCTGACAAAACTCCCCATCCTCTCTGCGAAACAGCCCGGAATTCTACTATTTTCCACACTTGACATTTTCCTTTTCTGCTTATACATTATTACATTAGCAAAACTATTTTTATTTGGAGAGATTAAGATGAATGAATTATTAAAAAAGATCCGCCTAAAAGATGCTTCCGCATTTACACATAGTGGAAAATTCCACGCAGATGATGTATTTTCCTCTGCATTGTTATTATATTTAAATCCGGAAATTACAATCCTTCGTGGTAATAAAGTACCCGAAGACTTTGACGGCATCATATTCGACATTGGGCGCGGCAGATATGACCATCACCAGAAAGACAGCCGCATCCGTGAAAATGGCATCCCTTACGCGGCATTCGGCCTTCTCTGGGAAGAACTTGGTACCGAAATCCTGGGGGAAGAGCTTGCTGCTAAGTTTGACGAAGCTTTTGTCCAGCCACTGGATAATAATGATAATACCGGTGAAAAAAATGAACTGGCTTCACTGATTGGAAGCTTCAATCCTTCCTGGGACGAAGATGGCGGAACCGATGAAGCCTTTTTCCGTGCAGTCAGTGTTGCCGGAATGATCCTTGACAATAAATTTGCCCGTTACCTTGGAAATGAACGTGCTGACAAGCGGATCGAAGAAATTCTCGAAACACAAAATCCTGAAGCTGATTCCCGTATTCTGGTCCTTCCTGAATTCATTCCATGCCAGAAACGTCTTTCCGAAACAGATATCGCTTTCGTTATTTTTCCATCCAACCGCGGTGGTTACTGTATCCAGCCTCAGAAAAAAGAATATTCCCTGAATTATAAATGCAGTTTTCCATCTGAATGGCTCGGTCTGGAAAATGAAGAACTCCAGAAAGAAACCGGTCTTTCGAGTGCTTCTTTCTGTCACAAGGGCGGCTTTTTGATGACTACAGCTACTTTAGAAGATGCACGAAAAGCATGTCAGATCAGTCTGGATACCTTTACTGACGAGATTACCCTTGTAAATCTCAGTTCCGACACTTCTACAGACACACTTTTAATGAAACTGCCAGAACTCACGCATGTAAAAATTATCCACAAACCTCTGCCTGATCTCCCTGCTTTAGATATCAATGGAATTTATGCTGAAATAGAAATGAAAAAAACAGAGTGGAAAAAATATATCAAAGATCTAGTAAAAGATCTGCTGAAAACGAAACCGGAAGCTGTCTATGTCGATGGAGATATGTTTTCTATTTACCCGGTCGTGCATCAGCTTCGCAAAAAGCATATCCCGGTTCTTACTTCTGTTACAAAAAACGGTGAAAAACTTATTATTCGTATCCCATCCGGTTCCTGATTTTTTATTATCAGGAATTTGATGATCTGAAAGTGTCAAAAAGAATGTGCCATAACACATTCTTTTTGACAAATGAGAGCTTAATTATCCCAGTATAATTTTCGCTTTTTATCATCCAGTCCATCCACAAACCTTCTTTTAAATACAAGGAATTCTTCCAGATCCATCAGGATATGGTACAGCATCGCACGGCTCTCAAATTCCTCTCTGGTCTTTGGAAGTGAATTGTTCCTGATAATCGCAAAAAGTTCATGTAGTTCATCCAACTGAGCTGTCGGAACTGTATGTTCCTTCACACATACCAGCATATCAAACACATAACTCGAAATGATCATTGCCTCATCTGGCATATGCCTGATTTTCTTCATCTCATAATGTAAGTTATGGATCACATTGCACTGCTTCATACGCATTTCAAAATAATCGATATAGTATCCCGGATGTGACTGAAACGTATTATCCTGATATTCATAGGCATCCTGGATAAAGCCCTGAACCTCTTTTTCCAACGCACAGATATCATCCCATACATTTCTCTGCATTTCCTTATTCGCCAGATATGCCGAAATCTCTCCAAGTATCATCTGCAGACGTTCTTCCGTATATCGCATATTTTCGACCAACGCCTTGCGCTGACTTCCATAATCATAAAACAAGTTCAGGACCAGTGCCATCGTAATTCCGATCAATACCAACATAAATTCATTTGCAATAAAATCAAATTCAAAATCTCTGACTTCCAGAAAATGCATTCCGATCAGTGCATTTACGGAAATCGTCGCTCCCCATCCAAGCATCTCTGCGATAATAACCACAAAAAACACATAAATACCATATGCCATCCATTCTGATTCTACTGCCGAGAATATAATAAGTGCCATAAGTACTGAAATTATGAATGTTACAACCCTCGCTACCGATAATTTGACAGTTTTCCACTTTGTAGTCACCATCGTAAGAAGTGCAACACTCCCTGCCGCCAGTGAATACTTCAGTCCACACAGATTGGCTATGTAAATCGCCAGACTGCTTCCTATCGCAATTTTTAGTGCCTGCATCCCGATCTTTTTACTTTTCATTGTTCCTCCCGTGATCTCATGCACATATTCCCATGAATTCTGTGCACTTGATTTTATATCCATATTTATGATACCGAGAACAGGATAACTATGTCAAATATTTTTTTACTTCTATCCTACCTGCTCCACTCCAAAAATAATTTTGAATTGTATTTTCGATTTTTTCATTTTCCTGCAGCTTCTCCATTATTTTCCTGTGCTAAGCATCAGTTTCTTTGCAAACATCAATCCATCCTTCTGCATCTGCTGCATCATCCAGATCTTCCTGTTGTTTTTGCTGTTGCTTTCCATGCATGACAAGTATTTTTTCAATAAGCTCTGGATTATCTTCACCATCAACCATACACATCCATGTCACGCTCATATTACAAATATCCAAAATAACCCCTGTAATCATTATTATACCGATTAACAGACTAATAAACCACCTTTTTTTATCTTTACTCTCCTATAATGGTCTCATAAATTTAGACACTTTTTCGGACAGATTATAATGAATCTGATATACTAAAATCAGTATGGAAGAAAGAATTTTTGAATAATACAGCCGTTGTATTCGACGATAAGCGTGAAGAAAATCTCAAAGAAAAACTCGCCGAAGAACGAAAAGAAAAAGCCGCATATACTCTGTATTGGGAGAGACAAAATCGGACATGATTTTAGAAATTTTTTGAAATTATTTTTTGAAGTGCAAAAAGACATAAAAAAGATGCCAGGATTTCTCCTGACACCATAGCGACTAAACCAATATTCATGAGCTTTCATTTTACCATCTCCCCTTGTTTATTTAAATATGCAACTTTTGATGAAATATACAAACTTGAATTGAGATTTCATGTATTCCAAGGGATTTAATAATTGTTATATTTTATTATCAAATATCTCTCAAGCCTTTGAAAACACTAAGTTTGGCGCAGGTGAGCTTTCCCTTATTGTTTCCCTTGTGTTATATCGTCCCACCAGTGTTTACGAACTCTGATAAGGGCAAATACAAGGGCAAAAAAACTGATAACACATTATAGCACAAAATGAAAATGACATGGTGAACTGATTGAAATGTTTTCGATATTTAACTCTGTAACTGATTATCAAAAGAAAATGGAGATAAGATACGATGAGAACAATTTATGCAGAATATAATATAAACCACGATAGTATTGATGTTTACACAAGTGCTGGATATATGCTTCGCATTGATTGCTGGGAAGCTGAAAAAAATTTAAAAACCACATATGGATCAGAATGTGCGCTTACTTCATTGGCTGTGGATGAGCCTTTGGAATATGCAAGATTATATCTTGATGGCAATTTACAGATGTGGGTGGATACAGAAGATTCATTAGAACTTTATTAAGCAAGAAGTGAGATAGTGTTGTAGGGAGTTTCCTGTAGTTAAAGATACCACACCCGATATGATGAACCCACGCTTATACACTACCAGCTATGATAAAAGAAAGGACAGCAATTTGACACTGCTGTCCTTTCTTTTATAAAATTGCAGTACACAGAAAAAAGCTGTAAAATGAAAAATATATTTGTCCTTGTAACAATTCTCGGACATTTGCCTGTTATACTATCTGCAAAAAGAAAAGGAAGTGATAATATGAAGCATATTTTAATTGTCGAAGATGATAATCTTTTGAATAAAACGCTTACTTATAATTTGGAATTGGACGGTTACACAATAACTTCTGTTCTGAATGCAAGGACAGCCGCTGAATCATTAAAAACAAACATTTTTGATTTGGTATTGCTGGATATAAATTTACCAGACGGAAATGGTTATGACCTATGCCGTCTTATCAAGCCAGAGCATCCTGATACAGTAGTTATATTTCTAACTGCCAACGATCAGGAAAGCAATCAGATACGGGGATATGAAGCTGGTGCAGTGGATTATATCACGAAACCTTTTTCGATTAGTGCTTTGCAGCGAAAAATCAAAGCCATGTTCGCTATGTTGGAGCATCACAAACCAGCTAAGGATATTTACGAGGATGGTAGCTTGTTTCTGGATTTTTCGGAACAATTTGCAAGTTTGAACGGGAAACCATTAGCACTTTCTGCGATGGAATATAAAATGTTGAACCTATTTCTTAAAAATCCGAAGCAGGTACTTACTCGCCAACAATTTTTAGAAAAACTGTGGGATGTTGATGAAAAATATGTAGATGAACATACCCTTACTACTTCTATCAGCCGTATTCGCAGTAAGATTGAAGCAGATGGCGACACATATATCAAAACGGTTTATGGTATGGGGTATCAATGGACAGGAGGCGAAAAGAAATGAATCTGAATAACCTTTCTGCTAAGAAAATTTGTAGACTGGTTAGTGCTGGCATGGTTTTCTCTATGCTGGTAATTACCGGTATTTTCGGCGGTATAATGCAGGATATACGAATTTTTATAGTGGGTGGAACATTGACACTCTGTGCGTTTTTCTGGATTTGGCTATTGGTGCTGATTTTTGGAAAACGCCTTTCTCATTTTACTTCTAATTTGTGCCGGACGCTGGACAACATGATTGATGGAAACGAGGAATTACAAAAGTCAAATGATAGTGAAACTCTTTTTGCCCGTATCAACCACCGCTTAATTCGGTTGTATGAGATTATGCAGAAAAACCGGCACAAGGTAGACATGGAACGACAGGAGCTTCAAATGCTGATTTCTGATATTTCACATCAAGTTAAAACGCCTGTCAGCAATTTGCAAATGGTAACGGACACACTTTTAACAAAGCCTGTTTCAGAAGAAGAACGGATGGACTTTTTACAAGGCATACGTAGTCAGACTGATAAACTGGATTTTCTGTTCCAAGCACTGGTTAAAACGTCCCGGTTGGAAACCGGAGCAATACGATTAGAAAAGAAAGACAGCAGCTTATTCCATACGCTTGCACAAGCCATGAGCAGTATTGTATATGCCGCAGAGAAAAAAGAAATTGCTGTATCCGTGGATTGCCCGGAAAATTTGATAATCTCCCATGACAGCAAGTGGACAAGCGAAGCCCTTTTCAATCTGCTGGACAATGCAGTAAAATACACTCCGTCAGGTGGAAAGATTTCTGTATCAGTGGTTCAGTGGGAAATGTACGTAGAGGTCAAAGTGACCGACACCGGCAAGGGCATTTCAGAAAGCAATCAGGCTGCCATCTTCCGGCGCTTCTATCGTGAGGAAGAAGTACACGATCAACAGGGTGTGGGAATAGGTTTGTATTTGGCTCGTGAGATTGTAACAAGGCAAGGGGGCTATATCAAGGTTGTTTCAGAGCTGAGGCAAGGCTCAGAATTTTCTATTATGCTTCCTGTAAGGTAAGATATAACCACTTTTTTTGAAATGTCCGAGCGTTGTAACATTTCACTCTGATTTTCGATAAAAATTTTTTCTATCTCGGACATTTGTGTAACATTTGTGGTTTACAATGGCTTTATCAACAGATAGAAAGCCTTGAAAGGAGCATTTGAATATGAGCATTTTACAAACAATCGACTTAAAGAAGTATTACGGCACAGAACCAAATATTACTCGTGCCCTTAATGGTGTAAATTTTACTGTGGAACAGGGAGAATTTGTTGCCGTAGTTGGAACTTCCGGCAGCGGTAAGTCTACATTGCTTCACATGATGGGAGGACTTGATACCCCCACTTCCGGCAGCGTGATTGTACGGGGAGAAGAACTCGCAAAAAAGAATGATGATGAATTGACAATTTTCCGCCGGCGTAACATCGGATTTATCTTCCAAAATTATAATCTGGTTCCGATTTTGAATGTATATGAAAATATCGTCCTGCCTGTGGAACTGGATGGCGATACAGTAGACCAGAAATTTATGGACGAAGTTGTGTATATGTTGGCTTTAGAAGATAAACTGGAAAATATGCCGAACAATCTTTCAGGCGGTCAACAGCAACGTGTAGCGATTGCACGAGCTTTAATTACGAAGCCTGCGATTATCCTTGCTGATGAACCGACCGGAAATCTTGATAGCAAGACCAGTGCAGATGTGTTAGGGCTTTTGAAGCATACCAGCGGAGAATTTAATCAGACCATTGTAATGATTACTCACAACAACGAGATCGCTCAACTCGCAGACCGCATTGTACGGATTGAAGATGGTAAAATTGTTGGCTAAAGGAGGTGGGAATTATGAATTATCCTTTTGAAAATGATACCAGTGCAGTAATTAAAAAATTAGCACGAAAAAGTGTGCGTTTTGATAAGAAGAAAAACTTATTTTGCCTTTCGGCAATTATTGTAGCCGTTGCTATGATAATGATGTCGTTGCTCACAGTGCAAAATATCATTTATCAAAATCAGAAAGAAATCGAAGGATTACATCAAGGGATTTTCTTTGACATTACGCAGGACAGTAAAGAAAAGTTGTTAGCAAACGAAGAAGTAAAAAGTGTAGGACTTTCCTGTAATATCAAAACAGTGAAAGAAAATTCTAAAGAACTGTCTCTGATTTATTATGATGATGACATGCTTAGTTTGATTCCTGCCTTTGACGGAAAATATCCAGAGAAAGCAAGTGAAATTGCTGTTACAGATGCCTTTTTTGCCAGTGAAAATAAGTCTCCGGAAATCAACGCCATAGTTCAGTTGAATCTGGATGGTACTTTGAAGAATTATACTATTGTTGGTATTTATCATGATAAAACTTCTACCGCTTATCCTGTTTTTGTTTCACTTGAAAAATGCCGGGAATTACGTGGAAATAACCTGCTTAATGGATATGTTTGGCTTGAAAATGCAGATACCCTTACAAAAGACGAAGCAACAGAAATATTATCTCAAATTTCAGAGGAGACTGGACTGAATAATTGGACAGTCAGCAGTTACTATGATTATGTAAATACAACTTTGTCCTTCAGTAATTATGCGGTATATGGTGTAGTTGCTGCCATTTTGTTTTTAGCTGCCGCACTTGTAATTTACAGCATTTTCTATATTTCGGTTGGACAAAAAGTTGCTGAGTTCGGACAGCTTCGGACAATAGGGGCAAGTAAAAAGCAAATTTATAAAATAGTTCTTAAACAGGGTTATATGCTTGCAGTTCCGGGGATTTTAATTGGTAGTATCATGGGAACGATCATCAGCTATTGTCTGCAATCAAAAGGCTGGTCAGTATTTGCATTTATTGTTTCTCTATGTGGCGCATGCCTTTTTGGAATACTGCTTGTTTATATTAGTGTTCGTAAACCAGCAAAAATTGCAGCGAATACTTCTCCAATTTCCGCCCTGAAAAATCCAGTGGGAATTGTAAATTACCGCACTCACAAAAGACATCGTATTACGCCTGTATATTTAGCGAAAATCAGCTTTTCCAGAAACAGAAAAAAATCTCTATTGACCATTTTATCATTGGGACTGTGCGGAGTTATATTTTTCCTTGCAGCAAGTTATCAGAGTTCTTTTAATGCCGAGAGTATGGCTCGTTATTGGGATATGAAGTACGGAGATTTCAAAATCAGCATTGATTTAGAAAACGAAAGTGAAAATTTGGATGCTCTCTTGCAGAAAGAATATTTTTCTGATTATGTAAAGCGTGTTGGAGATATAGAGGGAGTTAGCAATATATTTACTTATGCTACCGTACCAGTTGATTTCTCAACAGACAATGATATTTCAGATAGCACCTTGATGCTCGGCTATAATGAAAAGGATTTGGCGTCGCTAAATGCAGCGGTTTTGTCTGGAAATATTACTGATGATACAGAATTAGTTGTAAGTGATCCCGAACGTATTTATGATGTTTACCATTGGAAACCTCAAATTGGGGATACTGTGACCTTTAATTTCAAAAATCATAGTGGTAAAACAATAACAAAAGCATTCAAAATTGGTGCAATCACTTCCAGCAATGATGGAATGGGTGGCTATATTTTCAGAATGCCGGAAAATATGCTCAAAGAACTTGCAGGTTATGACTGTACATACGCAATCGAAATACAAGCAGAAGCTGAATATCAGGAGATAATCGAGCAAGAACTCAAATTACTCGTTTCTGACAATAGGGATGTTCGCTTACAAACCCTTCAAGATTTTATTGTAGAACACCAATCAGACAATCGTGCAGGTTTTACATTAGCTTATGCGATTGCAGCCATCTTGTGGATATTTGCGGTCATCAATCAAATCAATCTTACTGTGACAAATCTTTTATCACAGAAACAGGAAATGGGCACACTAAAATCTATTGGTATGACAAATAAGCAGTTGAAGCAAGCATTTATGATGGAAGGTCTTTTTACTACTTTGATTGCATTGCTTATAACTGCTGTTGTTGGAATCCCCGGCGGATATGCAATCGGTATATTTTTGAAAAATGCAGGCATGTCTACGGGATTTGTATTTCCGGTTGTTGCTTTTACTCTTTTTGCTGTTGCTATGTTTATGCTTGAAAGTTTGATGACAATATTGCTTATTCATTCATGGAAGAAGCAATCTGTTATTGCAATAATGCGAAATTGATGATAGAAAGCTTTTCATATCTCGGTCAGCTCCACAATTACATTACTCTGCTGATACAGCCAGTCCGTAAATTCTTTCGGGCTGGCTGTTCCTGTTTTTACAGCCTTTTTTCTCTGTAATACTTCTTTTCATACAGTAAATTTTCACTAGGCTGGTATGGAGTAATTTTACTGTCTATACAGTAAGTTGAAAATACTAATATGGTCTTTTTTCTAACCAAACTTTAAGATAACATCTAATTCCAACATATGCGCCCTGCGAAAGTACGAAAAGCAATAGAAGATTTACTGACAGTACTTTTTTGATTGATTCTCCAAAATAAATGACAATAGCAACACTTGTCAGTATCACCATTATGGTAATCATATCCCAACAGTATTTCTTATATAGCCCTGCAATCTTTATTTCGATGAATGCCAAAAGTATTCCCACACCCACCAGACATCCACCGGAAATCAGTATTCTTATCATCCAGTATATAATTCCGGCAACGACAGGATTGGATATTCCATTGCTAACCTGTGCCACATTCTTCCCTGCCAGTATAGTCAATCCTGCAATGTTCTGTATAAAAGTGGCGATTGTATCAAAGAATACCACGCAATCAGAAATAAATATTTTTGACCGTATCATCTGAAAAAGAGTAGTTGATACGGAATACCATATCAGCAGAAACATCAATGCTTCATACATGGCTGTTTTTGTTTTATATCTGCCTTCCAGTTTTTCTCTCTGCGTATCATACTTTTCCTTGGCTTTCAGATAAGCTGTCTGGTTACAGTTCCCACACTTTTGATAGAGTACCGGCTTTTCAACCGGTATCTCTACTTTTTTCTGATGAGAGAGTGCATAGTCCCGTTCCTGTTCTGCCTGCCTTAGCTTATCTTGACATTCCTCTGTCATGATTTCGGCAGCGTGCGTTTTCTCTTTCTCGCTCTGCAACAATTCTTTTGTTTTCCTCAAGTCGTTCTTTAAGGCTTGAATGTTCCCTGCTCT
>NZ_JBCPDP010000024.1:0-40190 GCF_040915385.1 Coprococcus sp. RTP21204st1_G4_RTP21204_210225
TACCGCCACACCAGCAAGGCTAGTCCGTACCTGTGGCTTTCGCTTCGCACGCCACCTGTCCGTCCTGCCTTATGTGTGCAAGTTCTCCAATCGTACCCAAGAAATCATATCCTTTGGGTACAAGGGGAGTATAAAATTCTGATATGACACTTGTTCCCACATCACAGTATCCACGCCCTTTGATTCGCTTCTGGAAAAACTGCTTTTTCACATCACTTCCAAAGAGCATACCGTAGCCGAGTTCACTCATGCGACCAAGCCCCACACGGAAGTTGAAGTTATCTCTGATACCGTCCCCGAAATACTTTGCGTCTGGACGCTGGCAAGCTACAATCAGAAAGTATCCAGCCTGTCTGCCGAGCATGATGATTTTCTTTAGCTGGCTTAACAGGGCGGTGCTTTCTTTTGTCGTGAGCATTTCCAAGAACGCCACATATTCATCAAAGATAAGGAATTGTGGAGCAAGCCCCAGATAGGCATAGTTTTCCCCTGTGCGGTAGTTCGGGTGCAGTTTCATTTCTTCCGAGCGTGTGACCATGCCCTCATAAAAGGCATTGACGCAGTCAATCATATCGTCTTTCGTGTGGTAGACATTTTCCATGACCATTCCCAAGTCTGCAAGGTCAGCGTTCTTCGGGTCAAGAATGTATAAATCCGCATTGGTTCTAAGCAAGGCTTCAATGATGGTCAGCAGAAAATAGGTTTTTCCACCACCTGTACCACCGCAGATAAGGGCATGGGGAAGTGAATCGTATTCCCACACCAGATTTTTCATTAACCGCAGACCGCCGTTTTCGGCAATCACTTCATCAATCGAAATACGGTTCGCTATCATATCATAGAGCAGGGTGTATTCGATGTATCCGTCATGCAGTGTCTTGTCGGTCAGCTCACAGTACAGCCCCGATTCCAGTTTATCCTCTAAGGACAGGAGCTGTTCTTGATATTTTCCCATTGTGATTTCACAGCAGATATGAAGCAGTCCCTTTTCCATCTGGTAATAAATCTTTGGAAACCACACGATTTTTTCTCTTGATCTGCTTTGCAGGTCAGTGAAAAAAACGCTGTCTTTTGTGTTCTCCGCTTCATACCATTTATTTTCCAGCACCATGCGAGCCAGTTTTTGCCTGTGAAACAACCGTTTGATACGGTCATATCCGTAACGGTAGTAGAGAAAAGTGACCAATACACAAACACCAGTCGCTATCAGAACCGTAATGGAGTTGTAGGCAGTCCAAGTAATTCCGGCATGGAGCAGGTTAAATTCTTTCCAGTCTGTAACAAGAAGCTGTCGCAGGTTCAGTAGCAGGAACACCGCAACGAACAGGAGTAACAGCCAGCCGATACAGAAATGATAGACCAGTGATTTGTCACTGGCACGAATCCTGTTACCTTTAGATTTTTTCCATGCTTTCATAAAAACTCCTTTCTTTGGATATAAGAAAAGCAGTCAATCATGTAGACTAACTGCTTTGTGAATATAAGTATTAAATTTAAAACGTAAAATTACTAATCTTGCTTTGGACAATAATAAATCACATCTTATTTAATCATTTTTATCGATTCGCAGAGATGGTTTAGTGCAAAATCATTGGCATATTTTTCCGTAGGTAGTTCTGCATAAAGCTTTTCATATTTCTCATTTAAAGTAACAATATCTTCTTCACTTCTACAGTTTTTACTTTCAATCTCCCTTTCAGAATAAAGCTTAACTCGTTGCAATTCATAGCAGAAAATAAATTCAGAATCATTGTGTCCTTTAGCAATAAAATCTTTATACTGAATCCAGTGTCCACATTCATGAAGAATAGAGAATACACAAAAAGAAATTTCATCAAACGCACATTTTGTACATATCATCTCTTTTATTCTTCTGAAGCCATCTGGCATATTGGCTTTGCAATATTTTAATGCTTCTAAACTATCACAATTTGGCAAATACAAACCTCTTTGTATATCTAAGTTGGGTTTTAGATAAGTTACAGAGGAAAAAAGTTTTGAATCGCTCATATAAATTGGAATTTTTTCAGTTTTAATAATTTTTGATACTATATCTGTTATTTGCATTACAGTTCACCCTTTCAAGATATAATAATTTAGGAGCAATCACCAAAAAACGCTCTAGCCATTTTCTCAATCTGCCAAATCCCAATTTGGCTTATTTGTTATATTATATCAATTACGTCTGACCAGTACAATGAAAATTATAAGCTATGGATTTATTTCTTTGCTGGCTGTTGTGGAACATTGTTCTGTGAATTTCCAGCATGAGTAGATTTATTTTTCAAAACAATATCATCTGCCTTTACATACCAATCAACATCTGCACCACGATAATTTGCATTGGCTACCGTATCTGCAACAGGGTTGATAAGTTCCACTTCGGCGTTGTAGTCATAGTCCTTTAACGGAACAGTCGCCGGAACGGATACCTGTATCATGCGTCCCTGTGTGTTGCATTTCAAATCGTAGGTGCGTTCCTTAATTTCTTCACTGACCGTTCCATCTTCATTCTGTACATGAACCTCACGGCGTAATGCGGAGAACTTCAACACTCCGAAAGTCTTTTCTTTATCAATGACGATTCCATTTGCTAATCTCATAATCTGAATACCCCCTTATTTATTTTCTGCTGGTAACATATCGTCTGCAAGTAAGATGTAATTGACAAATCCACGTTCTCCGATTTTATAGCCATCAGTAGTGATTCGTGGGTTGATAAGTTTTACTTTCTGCTCTGGCGAGAAATGCTTTTCGCCAGCTTTGGCAGGAAGTGTCACAACTACATCATCGGCTCTCTGCACATCGGAATACAGGTTGTATCTTCTGGTAATAACAGCCATACGCCCGTTGATTCTCTGTTGTTCCGTAGTATTTTCTCCGGCAAACTCCAAGTTTCCGAATGTCTTTTCCATGTTTGGTACGACAAATCTTAATTCCATAAATAATTGACCTCTTTTCTTTCTGTTTTAGTTTCTTTCCTGCTGTACTTTGTGGGGAGCTACACTCCCCACGCCCCTAGTGGACTTCACGCCCCCGTAAATCAGAGCTTCACGGGAGCGTGAAGTTGCAAAAAGGGTGGCGACCTTGAACGCTCTACCAACCGCTACATTACCGCCTTATGATTTCTTTCTACGGCGTTTGAAGTAAAGCATACCGCCAAGCCCTACGCAGGAAAGACCGAGCATGGCAAGGTAAGCATAGATATTGGTATTGTCGCCTGTTTTTGGGCTGTCACTTGTCTTAACCGTAGATGGTGTATCCGGCGTGTCAGTATCCTTTGGTGTGTCTGGGACTTCCGGCACTTCCTTGATTGTCACAGTCTGTCCATCGTCTGTGATGTCCTTATGTTCTGTCACTTTCTTTGGTTCGTCTGGATTGGTCATATCGTATAATTCCTCAAATGTAACAAGGCTCTTTCCACCAAGAGAAGAACCATCAAAGGTAAATGCAATCTCAACCGTCATTTTTTCATTGTCGGCTGTAAACTCATAATCATTGGATACTTTCTTTCCATCAATCAGAAGTTCTGCATTTTCCTCTTTTAACATCTGCCAGCCGGAAAGTTTGTATTTTGTTCCAATTTCCAGCCCATCTAATGTGACTTTATCCACAATCGTTACATCTTTTCCGGCTTCGATTTCTTTCTTGCCGTTCTTGTCCGTAGCGGTCGTATGGATTTTGATGATACGTTCTGTGATAAGAACAGTCTGTCCATCATCGTTGATGTCTTTATGTTCGGCAACCTTGACAGGCTCTTTCGGATTGCTTATATCGTACAATTCCTCAAAAGTAACAAGGTTCTGACCGCCAAGAGCTGAACCGTCAAAACTGTAAGTAATCTCAACCGTCATTTTTTCACTGTCAGCAGTGAAAGTATAATTACTGTCTACACGTTTCCCGTCAATCAGAAGTTCCGCATTTTCTTCCTTTACCATCTGCCAGCCGGAAAGTTTATATTTTCTGCCTGTTTCCAAGCCATCAAGTGTGACTTTGTCCACGATCTTGATGTCTTTTCCGGCAACAATCATTTTTTCGCCTGTTTTCTTGTCGGTAGCTGTGGTATGGATTTTGATTTCTTTTTCGTATTCATCGGTCAGTGTCCCTAAATCTACAGTCACTTTATTTCTGGATACGACTACCTCAAAAGCTGGAATCAGCTTAAATCCGGCGTTGGAATCACACTTTAATTCCTCAATCACATAGGTATCATAGAGTAATGCACCTTTGCTGTCGTCTGGTTCAGATGTCCCAAACCATACACCGTCCTCACTGGATTTTCCGGCATTGGTATTGACCTTGTGGGAAGCCCAGCTTGAAGCAGTGGAGAACTGACCATTTTTGTCAGTAACTACAATATGGGATTCTCCCGTTGTCTTGCTTGTGATTCTGAATGGAACACCTGCAAGGCGTTTGTGTGTACCTGCACCGATTTTTACACCCTCAATATCGCCACGCTTAATCTGGTTGTAGACAGAGTGAGATTTGTCAGTCAAGTCCACGATTTTTCCATCTTCCGTGATAGAAAAGTCGATTGCTTTTGCACCGTCTGCCAAGTAGCCCTCTGGTGCTTTACTTTCTTCTAATCTGTAATTTCCGTAAGGAAGCAAGTCAGCAGAAGTAGAAGCAATTCCATCAATGCCTGTCTGAATCTTCTTGACAGTTTCATTCTTGTTGTATAATTTCCCCTCAACCAGTACAGGACTGTCATTTAAGGAAATGATATTAAATTCTGTGTACTGTAAGGTCGCACTTCCCTGTGCTTTGGTATCCTTTGTTTCAAGGTCACGTTTCTGGATTTTCACACCGCCACGGATAACCTTGTCAGATACGGAATACTGGTTACTTCCAGAGAGTACGGCAAGTTCGCCATCTTCGGAAATCTGTGTAAGGTACGTCCCCTTAATCTGTTCAGAACTTCCGTCAGTCTGCATATATGCACCATCTAATAAGTAGCCGTTTGGTGCTTTTGTTTCTGTGACAGTGAGTGTACCAAGTGGCAGTACATTCTTACCGTCCTGTGTATAGAAGCTGTCGCCGGATACTTTGTAGCTGTCGGCAAGTCTGGATACATAATGGATAGTTCCGTCACGGTCTGTTTCTGCAACGGTTTTAGTTGTCCATGTACGGGTAGCCTTTGCAGGAAGATTGTCTGCATTGTAGTAATCGTCATAATAGCTCCATGTGAACTCTGCACCCTCTAAAGATGCATTTCCCTGTGGAGTGGATTTTCCTGTTTCCATGTCGATTTTGAATAAATCAATCAAAGTTTCTGTGACCTTTGGAGTGTCAGAAACAGTCAATGTCGCTGTTTTTCCAACTTCCACATTTAAGGCATGGACTGTAGAATCCAGCTTGTAACCCTTTGGAGCAGAAAGCTCTTTGATGTAAACTGTTCCTGCTTTTACCTCAATTTCTTTGGTATCGCCGTTTCCATCGGCAGTAAGTGTGGCAAGCTGGCTGTTACAGCCCTTATCAGAATAGACACCAAATGTTGCACCCTCAAAGGAATAGTTGGCGTTATCATCTGTGACCGTGGGATTGGAAGAAGTCTTTTTGACCTTTGCATTTCCTACATTTAACTTTGCCCAGAACTGTCCGATGTCCTGTCCTTCGCCAGTGTAGATATAACCACCACATTCATAGCGTCCTTTGTTTTCTTTCACAAATGCTTTCGCACCAGTGTACACTTCATTTTGTATTGTCTGTGAGATTTCATTATAAGAAGCTCTGACGTTGTCACACTGCCAGCCGAGCTGTTCACTCAATCTCTGCCAGACAACACACTGTTCCAGCAAATACTTCTGGTTGTTATTCAGTCCTGTATGAGTAGCGGTATATTGCTTGACGTACTCTAATGAAAGAGCAACGTCCGCAATCTGATCACTACTCATGCGTGTACTTGCGTCAGACCTTGTTTTATATCCATTCTTGAAACTGGTATTGATGTCCACGCAGTAGGCAGTTTCGCCCTCAACTTTCATGTGTCCCTCATTAAATGTGGATTTGATAGAACCATCATTCATAACGTGTTCAATGTAGCCGACACGTTCTGCTGATTCTGTCCAGTATTGATTGCCGGAAGCGTGAACCGCCGTCACTGGTAATGCCGTGAGAATGGTTGCAAAAGCAAGCGTTCCTGTCAGTAATCGCTTTACTAGCTTATTCATATTTTCTCTTTCTCCTTTCGATTTTGGGTATGAAAAAAGACGCTCATTTATTGAACGCCTTTAACTAAATAGTCGATATTGAGATTTGGGATTAGGTACAAATCAGATAATTTTAATTGCACCTCATTGCATTAAAATTGCATTTTTTAATATTTTTATATGGTTTTATAGTTACTTATATTGCCTAAAAATGGCTTAAAATCAACGATTTTGCTTTATACTCCGTACTGTCGGTCTGGAGTTTGAATAACGGATTAAAATGCCGAAAGCCTGTATTTATGCGGGTTTCCGGCATTTGTTTTATCAAATGGCTCTAGTTTGGCTCTATTTGTGAGAGCAATAATGGCAAGAAAATAGATGAAATCTAATAAGGAGCATTATATGACGAAAGTGAATTTTTATGATAGTATTAATGATTCAATGCTGAAGTTTGCAGTTATTATTGCCAGACATAATGGTAAATGGGTATTTTGCAAGCACAAGGAAAGAAATACATGGGAGGCACCGGGGGGACATAGAGAAGATGGTGAGGATATTCTTGAAACAGCCAAACGAGAACTATATGAAGAAACAGGAGCAATAACTTTTGATATTACTCCAATTTGTATATATTCTGTGACTGCACCAGATAATTTCGATGGAATGGAGACTTTTGGAAAATTATTCTTCTCAGATATACATACATTTGAAAAAGAGCTTCACAGTGAAATTGAAAAAATAGCAATTATGGATGAACTACCGATTAATTGGACTTACCCAGAAATTCAACCCAAACTGCTAGAAGAAGCAAGAAAAAGAGGATTTTGCCCCAAAAAGGACGAAATAAAATGGCTATTTTTTGATGTTGGGTCGACATTGGTTGATGAAAGCAAAGTTTATGAAGACAGGATGAAAAGGATAGCGGATTTATCAGGTTTAACTTACGAGCAAATTTATAAATATGCCATGTCGTTTTATAAAGAAAACAAAAAAGGAGATTTAGAGGTAGCAAGGCAATTGGGGGTGAAATTACCTAAATGGGAATCGCAATACGAGAGGCTGTATACAGATACTAAAGATTGTTTGAAAAAGTTAAGTAGAATTTATAAAATTGGTGTAATTGCAAACCAATCATTAGGAACTTCTGAGAGATTAGAAAATCTTGGAGTACGAAAATATATTGATTTGATTATCGCATCAGCAGAAGAAGGCGTTTCAAAACCTGATAGGCGCATATTTGAAATTGCATTGGAAAGAAGCTGTTGTAAGCCAGAGAATGCAGTCATGATTGGTGACCGTATTGATAATGATATTGTACCCGCAAAACAGTTGGGTATGAAAACTATATGGGTAAAACAGGGATTAGGAAGTTTGTGGAATATAACAGATGAGAGTGAAAAAGCTGATATGGAAATTAATAACTTATCTGATATATTAAAATATTTATAGGGGATAGGTCTATAAAATAAGATTCAAATTACAATTGTTCTTGCAGAACATATGATATATGTTAGGGTACTCTTTAAGGAAAGTACCCATGACAGGGCGTTAAGTGTCTGGAGGGCTTGCTTAGCGCCGATGACGGCTTATGAGATCATTTCGATTTTCATTGGGATATTAGCATTGTTGATGTCCTTTGGTAGCTTGATTGTAGCGCTGCTTGCCTTTCTCGATAAGAGAAACAAGCGAAAATAAAAATGCCTATCCTGTCTGATCCACAGGATAGGCGGTGTCCTTAAGGACATTCATTAACCTAAACTCGGAGCATCCACCTTTGGAGTGGGTGCTTTCTGTTTAATTAGATATTATCATCTTATGACCGATAATTCAAGAGGTTTCATTAATTTGGATAATTTTTTACAGTAAGGCGGTCAGTGCCTTTTTTGACAACCATATTGTCATCAAGCAGGTGTTGCTTGATTTCTTCGATATTTTCATTGATATGCTGCAAACTGTCAGCATACTCTTCTTCTGAATAATCATCTTTAGCTTTTAGCATATTTTCACGAATTTCCAGAGCTTTCATATAGGTACAAAGTTTTTTATTGATGAGGTTGTTCTTAAAGGACAGCTTAACAGTAGCAGGTTTGAAATTGCCCTCATCGTCCTTATCTGCCTCAAATTTCATATCGATCTGGTCATCCAGTTTAAACAGTAATGATAATACATCAGAAACTGTTTCTATATCAAAATCCATGAAAATATTAATGCTGATGCCTAGCGCATTGGCAATCTTTAAAAGCTGGTCAGGTTTTGGATTACGGATTCCATATTCATATTTCTTTATTGTTGCGGAATTTATGCCGGACAACTGACCAAGCGTTTCCTGTGATATTCCACGCATATTGCGAAAGTATTTAATCTTTTCTCCAGTAGTCATAAAAAATGCTCCTTTATGATTTGTTACCCCTATTTTATCACAATGGGACACATTTGTGTATAAAAATTTGGTTAAATTGCTTGACAGACACAAATGTGTACTATATAATACGAATAAATAAGGTCACAAAAGTGTACTAAAATAAAAACAGGAAGGAGAACACAATATGGAGAATACGATGAAGATGTATGTAACAGCAGATGAAGCTGCACAGATTCTTGGAGTATCAAGAGGATATGCTTACAAAATCATTCGTGGTCTTAATAATGAATTAAAAGAAAAAGGCTATCGAGTGATTTCAGGCAAGGTACCTACAAAGTATTTTGAAGAAAAGTTTTATGGTATGGCAGTTGGTTAATGGAGAGGAGACGATGATATGCCAGCTACACGAGATGGTAAAACATGGCGCTGCCAGTTCTATTATGAGGACTGGCAGGGTGTACGCCATAAAAAGAACAAAAGAGGCTTTAAGACAAAGGCAGAAGCAGAGGAGTGGGAGCGTAACTTCCGGCAACAGCAGAGAAAAGATTTGGATATTAACTTTGAGAATTTTGTTGAAATCTATTTCGCTGATGTGGAGAACCGGCTTAGAGAAAGCACAATCAAGAATAAAAGATATGTGTTTGATTTGAAAGTTACACCATATTTCAAAAAGAAAAAGATGTGTGAGATTAAGACTTCAGATATCAGGGCTTGGCAGAATGAATTGATTAAGCAGGGGTACGCACCGACTTATCTTAAAAGTATTAATAACCAGTTGGCAGCACTATTCAATTATGCGGTCAGATATTATGACTTGAACGATAATCCATGTAGGAAAGCAGGAAGTATCGGGAAAAGCAAGGCTGATGATATGGAGTTCTGGACAAAACAGGAGTTTAAGCAGTTTCTTTCGTCTATGGATAAGAAACCAGAGGCGAGAATGGCATTTATGCTTTTGTATTGGACCGGAATGCGTATAGGAGAATTGCTAGCACTCACCTATGAAGATATTGATTTGGAAAAACGAATTATAAGCATTTCCAAATCATATCAGAGATTGGATGGAAAGGATGTAATTACACCACCTAAGACACCAAAGAGCAATCGTAAGATTACTATTCCACCATTTCTGGTAGAAGAATTAAAAGAATATTGCAGTCATTTATATGGAATTATGCCAAATGAAAGAATGTTCCGGTTTACAAAATCTTATATGGAGCATGAGATTGTACGAGGCATAAAGGAAACAGGAGTTAAGAGAATCCGTATTCATGATTTGCGTCACAGCCACGCATCGCTTCTGGTGGAACTTGGATTTCAGCCTTTGGCAATAGCGGAGCGGCTGGGACATGAAAAAATAGAAACAACATTAAATACTTATTCACATTTATACCCTAATAAGCAGGCAGAACTGGCAGATAGACTAGAACTGGAGAATGAGGAGGACGAGTTATGAGCGGAGTACACAAACATCCAACAATCAGCTTTCGAGTATCGGACAGAGAGAGGGAAATGATTGAAGCCAAGATACTTGCAAGCGGTATGCAGAAGAAAGATTATTTTGTACGTTCCTGTATTTATAACAGAATATGTGTTGTAGGCAAGAAAGAGGTAATTTACAAGCTTGTAGAGGAATTACAGAATATGCAGACAAATATTTCTGTACTTGTAAAGCAACTGGAACAGAAGGAGGTAACGCTAACGGCTGATGGTCTGGCAGATATGCGAAATGACTGTATGGATATATTACAGGCGATTATTGCAATGCTGGATGGTGCAAAGTATCTCTGGCAGGGAGTACAAGTTGATAAAGAAAAAAGTCCTGACAGCGGCAACTGTTAGGACTTGCGGTAACAAAAGAAGACCTCTGTTACACATATAAATACAACTAGAGTATAGCAGAGGTTCTTCTAAGGAGCAAATAAAAGATTGGAAAATGGAGGACTTTTATGGAGGAACAGAAGACAGAATTAAAGATGATACGAATGTCGGAGGTTGAGTCACAGGAAGTGAAATGGCTGTGGTATCCGTTTATACCATATGGGAAGCTGACAATTATTCAGGGAGATCCGGGTGATGGAAAGACCACATTGGTGTTAAACATAGCAGCAAAGCTGTCAAAGGGAGAATGTCTCGACAGTGATATGGATGTGCAGGAGCCGGTAAATGTCATTTATCAGACAGCAGAGGATGGACTGGCAGATACAGTAAAGCCGAGGCTTGAAATTGCCGGGGCGGACTGTGAAAAGATACTGGTTATTGATGAAAGTGATAAATCTTTATCTATGGCAGATGAAAGACTGGAAGAGGCGCTTGCTAAGACTGAGGCAAAAGTATTGATATTAGACCCGATACAGGCGTATCTCGGTGGTGGTATGGATATGAACCGGGCAAATGAGGCAAGAGATATGACAAAGAAGCTGGGAGCATTAGCAGAGAAATACCAGTGTGCAATTCTTCTTATTGGTCATATGAATAAGGCATCGGGGAATAAAGCAGCATACAGGGGCATGGGTTCCATTGACTTCTTTGCTGTGGCGAGGAGTGTGCTTCTGGTCGGCAGAATAGAGGGAGAACCTAATACAAGAGCAGTTGTTCAGATAAAGAATAATCTTGCGGCATTTGGACATCCAAAGGCATTTATGCTATCAGAAATGGGCCTTCATTGGTTGGGAGATTATGAGATTACCGCAGATGAAGTACTTGGCGGTATTGCACCAAAGGCAAATAAGCTGGAACAGGCAAAGCAAATGCTTCGTGAATTGGCAGAAACAACTAATATGGTGCAGAGTAATGAAGTTTTTGAAATGGCTGATGAACAGGGCATTTCAAAGAGAACAATGGAAAATGCAAAGAAAGAATTGGGCATCCGGGCAAAGAAAATCAATAACTTGTGGTATTGGGAACTGGATACAGTAAAACAGAGATAGGGTAAGAACGCAACATTGCAGGCTATATAGAAATTGCGGAGATAAACTTTGCAAGGTTGCAAAGCATATAGACTTTGCAGTGTTGCGGTCTTGAACGAGTTAGGAAAGGAATGGTGGATTGATATGAAAAATGTACAGATTTCAGAAGAACTTTTCGTTGCGATAATGAGATATTTTATGTTGGAACAGGAGGAACTGTTGCCTCAGATAAAACAGGGACTAGAGAAGAAACTGGATGCAATGGTAATGAGAGAATTATATACAAAATATAAGACTGCACCAACAGAAGAAAAGGAAAAGGCTCGAAAGGAATATTTGGATAGACGAGGTGTGCCGGAGAGCTTTCGGTGGTAGTTTTTCTTAAACATATATAACGGCTGCGTGTCACGCTTCCGTTAGAATGGATAAGGAAAATGTGGTGTGGTTGACACAGTGGAGGCTTGTGTACACTGACTGCCGTAGGCAGAAAAGCTCCCGGCAGGGCGCAAAACCTGACTTGTCAGGTTGCATTTTTGATGGGGTAGCTGTCAAAAGTGCTTTTGCGTTACTTTCGACGAAAGTAACAAAGCCAGAGCGAGGAAACCTCGCTCTATGCCGATATCCGGCGCTAATATGACAGATAAAAGAAAGGGGAAGATTGCCTATGGAGAGAACGATAAGTGCAATGATCGGAAAAGGTTCTGTGAACCATAATACCAGAGCATTTACAGCTAAGAATGTAGATAAAAACAGAAGTGCTGATAATGTGGAATTTTGCCAGGAAGATATTAAGCAGGTTTATCATAAATTATTTGATGAAGCACTGGAACGATATAATGCAAAACAGAAACGAAAAGATCGCATGATTGATAATTACTATGAAAAAATCAGGAGGGGTAAGCAGGAAAAGTTATTTCATGAAGTGATATTTCAGATTGGAAATAAAGATGATATGAATGCCAAAAGTGAAGATGGATTGTTGGCAAAAAGGATTTTAACGGAATTTATGGACGAGTTCCAAGCCAGAAATCCGAACTTATATGTATTCTCGGCACATTTGCATATGGATGAAGAAACACCGCATTTGCATATTGATTTTGTACCATATATTACAGGAAGTAAGCGAGGAATTGATACAAGGGTATCATTAAAATCTGCACTAGCGGCAGAAGGATTTGCTGGTGGTACAAGGGGTGCAACAGAATTAAATCAATGGATTGCATCAGAGAAGCAGGAACTTGCTACAGTCATGGAGCGATATGGTGTGGAATGGCTGCAAAAGGGTACACATGAGAAACATTTGTCGGTGCTTGAATTTGAAAAGAAAGAGCGGGCAAGGGAAGTAGCTGAATTGGATAGCCAGAAGCGGGAAATATCTTCGGTGGTTGCACAGCTTGGAGAAGAGGTTTCTGTAAAGAAACAGGAATTGCAGAATGTCACTATTGAAAAGGAACTGGCTGAGGAAGCTACACAGAAGGCAAATGAAGAGAGAACTATAGCACAACAGGAGAAGGAAGTACTGCTTGCAGGTAATCAGAATTTGAGGATGGAGAATACAAGGCTTGAAAGCCACAAGGACAGACTTCGCATGGAAAATCATGATTTGAAGCAAAAGCAGTTACAGTTGCAGACAGATAATGAAGAACTGGAACAACGGCATGAAGATTTACAATATACGAATAGTAAATTGAAGAATGTGAATGATCAGTTATCTGCTGACAATCACACTCTGGAGCAAAGGAATGATTCATTGAAATCTGATAATCAGGCATTAAGACAGAAATATAATGATTTGCAACAGAATAATGTTCAACTTGAAAAGCAACAGAATGAGCTTAAGAGCCATATAGAGCAGATGGTGCAGTCGGAGCAGTTATTACAGCGTGATGTAAGAAAGTATGATGAAGCACCGGAGTGGCAATTGCCGGAACCGGGAGCATTTGCAAGTGCTAAGTCATTTCGGGATAAGATGGTTATACCATTTGTGAATAAGCTTAAAACACTGATAAAGAATCTGACAATCCAGTGTGTAAGGCTAAAAGAGGAAGTCCTGCAATTGCGAAAAGAAAAGAAGAGATTGTCAGAGGATGTGGAGTTTTACAAGGGCAAGATTAAGGATATGAGTGATAGGACAGAGCTGTTGCAGGAAAAGGCTAATGATCTGGAGCGTGTGAAGAGATATGCCGGTGCAGAGCAGATTGATACGATTATTCGTAAGGTAAAGGAACAGGAGCGTACAGAGCAACAGATAAGGCGGTATGACAGGTCTTATTGGACAAGATAATTGGAAGGATGGATTGATGAGATGAAAGATAATCGAACGGATAATATCGTGGAATGTGCTCATAACATGGATAACGGCTATGTTGAAGTATGGTTTGCAGATGGGAATATGTTTCGGATAAAGTGCGAAGAAGTAGAGGCAGCTCTGAGAACAACAGAGCAGTCACTGGCAAAGTTACATAAATTATTGGATGAAAAGCCGATAGAATATGTGGCGATGGCACTATCCGGGGAGATGCAGGCATATTGTGCTATCGAGGATGATATGGTTAAAGGAATGTTTGGAACGATTGTGCAGGGGTATTTGAAGAAAGGGTACAATCGGGCTACGGCGGAGATGATGGCTAGGGAGTTTTTTAGGTATGAGAGTTAGGAAAAGTGTGTGATAGATAAAGGATAGAAAAAGAGAAAGGGTAATGGTTTGATTGTGGTATAGACCGTTTATGGTAAAATATTTATATGATACAAGTAAAGATAATTATAATTTGATGGATTGAATATGTGTATCGGAGAAGGAAGAATTGATGAAAGTAGGCTGTGTAGAAAAATCACAAATAATATGGTAAAATAGATTGGTAATTTTGTGAAGGTAATTGACTGATAGAACTAATAAATATGCAGGAACAAAGGAGAAAATGATATGGAACAATTGTTATCAATGTCAAAAATATTTTCAGAAAAAATATTTCGTATTCCTGATTATCAAAGAGGATATGCATGGACGCTAAAGGAAGTGAAAGATTTTTGGGGGGATTTATGTAGATTAGAGAATAAAAAGAATCATTATGTAGGTGTTTTGACACTAGAACCAGCTAAAGAAGAGGATTATAAAAAGTGGATTGATGATTTGTGGATTATTGATGCGAAACGATACATACCTTTTTATGTAGTTGATGGACAGCAAAGATTGACAACGTCTATAATCTTGATATATGTTATTTGTCAAATTATGCAAGAGAAAAACATAGAAAAGCTAAATTATACCACATATGATGAAATATCCAGAAAATTTATTTTTGAATATCAAGATGCTAATAAGAATCGAACATATATGTATAGTTATGAGAGAGAGAATCCTAGTTTTGCATATTTGATTTCTCAAGTTTACGATGAAAAAGTGGTTATTGCCTCAAGTGAAAATGAAACTATATATACTAATAATTTGGGGGAGGCAAAACGATTTTTTTATGAAAAAATGATTGATATGGATGTTAACCAATTGGAAGAGGTTTATACAAAAATAACACAACATTTTCTTTTTAATATGTATATTATATCAGATGATATAGATGTGTATGTGACATTTGAAACGATGAATAATAGAGGAAAACCTTTATCTAATTTGGAATTGTTAAAAAATAGGTTGATTTATGTGTCTACATTGCTTAATGTTGCTGATGCTGATAAAAGCAGATTACGACGTGATATAAATGAATGTTGGAAAAAGATATATCATATATTAGGAAAAAGTAAGGAAAGGGTTTTACTCGACGATGAATTTTTAGTTACTCATTTTATGCTATATTTTGCAAAAAATATAGATGAATTAGAAAAAGAGAGCTATACAAGAAGATATGATCACTTGGGACAATGGCAGAGTAATTATTTATTAAATGACTATTTTGTTGTTCAAAAAATTTTTGACAAATCATTAACAATTGAAGATTGTTTTAATTATATTCAAAGTTTGAGTGAGTGTATTGACTTTTGGGGTGATATAAAAAATCCGTTGTCATCTAAATATGATGATGAAATCAAAGAGTATATTGATAAGATTAACTTTTTTTCAATTAGAAGAAGATTTTATAGAAGTAGATATATGATAGATTTTTCATACTTGAATGTTTTTCTTTTGGCGTGTTTTAGAGCGTGTAATAATAATAATAAGACATTATTAAATTTTCTAAAAATATTAGAAAAGTACTTATTTTCCATAGAGTTTTATGATGGAGAGGCAATAGAAGAACTTTGTATAAATTTATTTAATTTTGCAGAGGCTGTTGTTAAATTAAATAAGGGGGAATGGGTAATTCAAGGGATAATTGATAAATTGAAAAAGTTATATGAATCCCTTGTTAATTCGACGGAATTGAATAAAAAAACAGTATTATATTACTCAAAAAATGGATTTTATCGTACAAGTTGGCTACGATATTTCTTATGCGAATATGAATATTCTTTAATGAAAAAAAGCAAAACTAATATCAATAAATTGAATAGATGGGAGATATATGAAAGAGGATATAATTCGATAGAACATATATATCCTGAGAATTCTCATAACAAGTATTGGATTGAGTTATTTAGAGAATATACTTCTAAACAAAAAAATGCTTTAAAAAATTCATTAGGAAATTTTGTCGCAATTTCTTCAGAAAAGAATGGAAAACTAGGGAATAAATCGTTTCCTGAAAAAAAATCTAATACACAAAATCCTGTTGGATATAAATATGGTACATATGCTGAAATTGAAATAGCAGATTATAAGGATTGGGATTCTATGGCTATATTAAAAAGAGGATTAATGTTGATTGCATTTTTAAACGAAAGATGGGGAATAAGAGTTGGAAATGGGAAAAAAGATGATAAGTATAAATTTTTGGGATTGCAATTTCTTATATAATATTGGCTCCATTTTGGCTCTAAAAAATTTGGATGTGATATAGAAAATGCATATTATGAAGAATATGAATAATTAAATATACAAAAGTGTACTTAAATATAATCATATTAATCTCTCGTCCAAAGAGTTTGAATAATAAAAATTTTCTGGAATCCCTTATAAACAGGGCATTTCAGGGCAGATAAAGTTCTATTTGATAACAAAATGATAACACGAGAGATTTTGGCATTATTTATCCGGAATCTTGTGGTTATCAGGTAATATGTGTGAAACCAACAAAAAGGTCTTACTGAATTGAGTGAAATCAATTTGGTAAGGCCTTTTTTCGTTGGTTTTTATTTGTAGTTTTTTGGATAATTATACCGCCACTGGTCATATTCTTCCTGAGTGATTTCTCCGGATTTCAGTTTTTCTGCCTGCTCCTGCCATGCATGGAACATATCAAACATAGAAAGGTAGGTGGTTCCTTTGGATTTGTCCAGCCGGAGGCAGAGTTCTCCGTCAATCTCACCAATATGAAGTCCGTAAAGGTCTTCTAATGTAAATAAGGTATGCATAAGTCCTACATAGCTGTCAATATCCGGGACAGCCAGTGCATGCGGAGAGACCTCAAAAATATCAGCCAGTGCATTCAGATAGTTCTCTTTTGGACTGCGGGCACCTCAGCAGAGAACGAAGGATTGGCTTTACAAATCGTAGAATCCAGAGAAGACGTACAGCTTTTGAAGGAAAGTAAAGAACAGGCGCTTAGAGATAAAAAAGCCGCAGAAAAGCGTGCAGAAACAGCAGAAAAACAATTAAAAAGCCTGGAAGAACGCAGGGAACAGTTACAGCCGATTATGGATAATGTGAGTAAGGAAATAAAAGAATATGGAACAGTTAAAATGTTGTTACCGGAAGCTGGCACGTTGGAACGGGCAGCGACCTACCGGGACAAAAAAATCAAACCGCTGTTTCTTCAGATAAAAAATAAGGTTGGGGCAATGGATGCACAGGTTAAAGAACTTACAAAAGAGGTGGAAAATTGGAAGAGCAAATATCAAAAGCTGAAACAAAAATATAGCGGTATTCAGAAGGAGTTGGATGATATGCGTAAAGAAAATCATAAATTATCAGAAGAAAAGAATATAATGCAAGGTGTTTCTGATAGGTATGACCGTGTTGTACGAGTTCTGGGAATAGAGACGGTAGATGCGGCAGTACAGTAGGATATTCGTAACGAGAAAGCTCTGGAAGAAAAGCAGCGGATGGAACAAATGCCGAAGGGAAGTATTCATGAAAGATTAGCCTGGGGAATAAAAAAGAGTGAGATGGAGAATCAGCAGCGTAAGAAAAATAAATCAAAAAATAGAGAAATGGAGAGATAAAATCATGGAAAAACACGTTTATGATGAAAAGAACGGATTAAGCTATACTCTGTGTGGAGATTGTTATTTGCCGGATCTGGTATTGAATGAAGAAGAACCGACATATGGAAAATATGGAAAATATGGAATGTTACGGAAACAGTTTTTGAAAGAGTATAGACCAATACGGTATCAAAACTTGTTATTATCTGGCAAGCTGACAGCACATCTGAATCAGATTGACCAGGAAGTAACAGAGCAGGTCGAAGTGTTAATGAAACAGATGGCAGAAAAACAGGGCGTGAACGAAAACTTAAAGAGGCAGGATCAGATGAAGTGGGTTAGATTGATGAATAATATCAAAGTTAGTGCGGAAGAAATTGTGTTGAAAGAGAGGGTATATATGTGAGTCGAAAGGGTGATCGAAAGGCTGCTCTTTACAAAGATGAAAATAAAAATTGCTGAAAAGGTATGAGTTTTGTAGTGTAAAACTCTTTTGACATTGTGTTTTCCGTTAAGTAAAATATCTTTGATAGACAGATAATGAAAAAATGATTATTCTTGGCTCAGATCAAGAGAACAAATTACTTGCGAAGGGAGGAAATTATATGGAGCTGAGTATACAGATAAAAAAATACCGAACAGAGCTTCATCTATCACAGGAGGAATTGGCAGAAAAGGTATATGTAACAAGACAGACAATTTCTAATTGGGAAAACGAAAAGAGTTATCCTGATATTCATAGCTTGTTACTTCTTAGTTCATTGTTTAATGTATCTCTCGATCAATTAATTAAAGGAGATATAGAGAAAATGAAAGAAATTATTAGCGAGCAAGAAATTAAAAAGTTTAATTATTATGGTTCCATCTATACAGTTCATTTGGCCGTGTTGATTATATCGGCAGTACCTTTGTTTATGTGGCTCGGAAGGTATGCGTATATTCCGTTTGGGATTTTATTTATTATTACAATGTACTGGGCGTTAAAGGTTGAAAAACTAAAAAAGAAAAATGATATACAAACCTATAAGGAAATTGTTGCATTTACGGAGGGAAAAAAATTGGATGAACTTCATAAGGCAGTTGAAGTGGGAAAACGTCCTTATCAAAATATATTAAAGGTTATTATCAGTGCGGGTGTTACAGCGATGATTTGCTTCTTAATTGGAGTACTGATGCACGTATTCTTGAATTAATTAAATTTAAGGATATTTTGATTTGTAGAATTATAAAATAGAGCATTTTTCTCGCAGATTTTAACCGGTAGTTAAGAAATCGAAGCCATAATTAAACGAAGGCTCAATTGTAAACACATATTAGAAATACTATAATGAGAATATAAACAGGAGGTAGGAACGATGCAAATTGGTGAGAAGATAAAAAACTATCGGAAAACTGCGGGATTAACACAAGAACAGGTGGCGGATTATTTGGACGTTTCTACTCCTGCGGTAAATAAATGGGAAAAAGGAAACACATATCCAGATATATCATTACTTCCGGCAATTGCTCGATTATTAAAAATTGATATGAATGAACTATTTTCATTTCGTGAAGAATTGACAGAAAAAGAGATTGGACAATTTGTGAATGAGCTTTCGGAAGTTTCATTGGATAGCTTTATAAAAGCTTTTGAGATGGGAAAAAATAAAATAAAGGAATATCCTCATTGTGATTCGTTGATTTATTCAATTGCTACTGTTTTAAATGCGGCGTTAACTTTATCCGATGTCGATGATGAGAAAAAGTTGGAATGCAATAATGTGATTGTTGAATGGCTGGAACGAACTGCTGAAAGTCCAAATGAAAAGGTAAGGATTTCCAGTATTTTTATGCTTGCAGCGAAATATATACAAATGGAAAAATATAAAGAAGCAAATATCTTTTTGGATAAAATTCCAGATACTGTGATAGATGCCACAATTATGAAAACGAATGTACTAGCACACCAGGAAGGGACAGATATTGCAGCGTTCTTTTTAGAGGGAAAACTGATGCAGACAGTTACGAATATACAAAACTATCTGTATAAGTTGATAGAAATGGAAGAAGAAACCGGAAATCATTGTAAAGCAGAGGAGATTGCCGAAATCACAGGACATATGGTATCGTTATTTGGTCTGTGGGATTACGGTAAAGTAGTACCATATCTATTGATTGCCGTGTATCGAAAGGATGTAGAAAAATGTATTCAGTTGATAAAAGAAGTGCTGATGGAGTCACAGAAGCCATGGAAGATGGTGGAATCACCTTTATATTACAGATATGTGGATACAGTACAGGGAAAGTCTTTTTCAGGCGTTGGAAATAATTTTGTTCGTGCATTAGCTACAGAAATTGAAAATAAAGAAGAGTATGAATTTTTGAAAGGAAATAAAGAACTGGAGGCGATTTTTTCTCAATATTTGAAATAGATTGCGATAAAAATATATAGAAATGATAAAATAAAAGCTGTAAAAATCTACGTTGAATTTTACAGCTTTTTGTGTATACTAGAAGTAGCAGAAACAATTTAAAATCAAAGGAAGGAGCTGAAAGAATATGGCAAATATTTTACCAGTATCTGATTTGAGAAATTATAATGAAGTCCTGAAAAACTGTCATAAAGGAGAACCAGTATATCTGACTAAGAATGGCAGAGGACGTTTCGTTGTCATGGATATTGAAGATTATGAGCGTGACCGTGCAGAGAAAAAGCTTCTCTTGAAGCTGCAGGAAGCTGAAGAAGCAGTGAAAGATGGCGAAGGTTGGCTGGATCTGGACGAACTGAAAGCACTTGTGGGGGAATAAGATGTTAAAACTGCGGATTAATCCGATTGTTGCAAAGGATTTGAAAAACATCCGAGATTATATTGCTGAAGATAACGAAGAATATGCAGCAAAGACCATAAAGGAAATTTACGGTAAATTTGAAAACCTTCAGATGTTTCCTGGAATGGGGCCGGATCTCTCCAAACGGGTCAGTTTTCGGACAGATTATAAATATGCGATATGGGAAGATTATGTTATTATCTACAAGGTCGGTAACGAATATGTAGAGATTTATCGTGTAGTTAACCGATATCAGGATATCACGAGAATCTTTGATTGATAACAGAGATGTGATAACAAATTGATAACACCGTTCAGTACAGCCTGTGGACTTTGGACAGTGGAACACATATAAAACCAGATAGAACCATAATGAGAGTATGAAACTTTTTCTGTAAAATAATGTTTATAAGGTCCTTCTATGATACAATAAATATCATTAGGAGGGCCTTTTATTATGGCAAGACAAAAGAAACCTGTACATCGTGTACAAATGACAGAAGGAAAACGAAACATCATCCATACTTATAAGACATGGATCGCCTAAGAGCGGCTACTGGGAGATTATAGAAAATTAGCGGGATGATAGAAAATGAAGGTTAAATTAGAAGATGATGGTCAATCCTGCGTGTTCACTGCGATGAAAGCAAATGTGTTCATTGTGGAAAATGTCTGCGTGTCTGCCCAATGAATGTGGAGGTCAATAAGGAATCCCGCAAACGAAAGAGAGGAACGGAGTGCATACTCTGTTATGAATGTACGAAGGTCTGTCCGACTAAAGCATTGCATTAAAAAATGGAGTTGGAGATATAGTTGCGACGGCAAATGTGAGTTTTTTACATACACCTGAAAAATAAAAGATATAATTTGAAATGGAGATTATGATATACTGTAAACAAGATATAGTGCAAAACGTAACAGGAAGGAGTACGCACAGTGTCAGAGAAAAAGAAATTTACAGTATACGTCGGAAGTGTAGCACTATGCGTAGGTGTGGCAGTTCTGCTTCATTATGTGTCCTTTACCAATCCTTATCTGCAATCTGTTTGTCACCTTTTAAGGCCTTTTATTTATATAGGACTTTATCTGGTATGGGCGATTTCTTTTCAAAAGAGAATTATCCAAAAGGAACCCCGTCGTTGTTTAATAATGATTGCAGTGATGATGGTTTTTTGGATGCTCGTTCGTATGTGTAAATTTGAAATACCGTATGAGATGCCGACAGCACTGCGCTACGCCTGGTATCTTTATTATATTCCTATGCTGTTACTCCCTACGGTCAGTCTTTATCTGGCATTTTATATACGGCAGCCGGAGAATTATAAATTACCGGAAAGACGATGTCTGCTGTTTTTTCCGGCATTGTTTCTGATAGGGATTGTATTAACGAATGATCTGCACCAGTTAGTTTTTACTTTCCCGGAGGGAAGACTGGGGGAAGCAGCTTCCTATGAAGTAGGAGTCTATGGATATGGAGCAATGTATTATGCTATAGTCGCCTGGGATCTTGGATGTCTGCTGGTGGCACTCTTGATTATTCTATTAAGGTGTAGAAAAATTAAAAACAGGAAAATGCTTTGGATGCCTTTTGGTGCTTATGGTCTGTCGGTTGTCTATGGCATCGCCTATTATCTGAATCTGCCCTTCTGGAAAATATTTTCAAGCGATATGACAGCTGCATTATGTCTTCTGTTTGCTTTGATCATTGAAAGCTGCATCCAGTGCGGATTGATCCCTTCCAATACAGGATACGCACAATTATTTGCAGCATCTACAATTTCAGCACAGATTACAGATCAGAGTGGAAAATGCATTTATCAATCTCAGGATTCGGAATATATTGCACCGGAAATCGTAAGGCAGGTAGTTCAATGTCCGATCATGTTAGAAAATGGGATCAGGCTGTCAGGAAAACCAATTTTGGGAGGCTATGTGTTGTGGAAGGAAAACCTGTCAGAATTACAGGAAATCGTAAGAGAGCTTGAAGATCGGAAGGAAGAATTAAAAGATGCGAATTTGATTGAGGAAGAAAATCTGAGAACAAAAAGAGAAGTAGAAAAACTTTCTGTGAAGAATCAGCTGTATGATAAAATACAGAAACAGACGGCAAGGCAGAGTAAACTTTTGACGGAATTCATTGAAGCATATTCTATGGAAGAAGATGAGAACAAAAGGGAAAAAATATTAGGGAAGATAGTTGTGATCGGAGCCTATATAAAAAGGCGTAGTAATCTTATTTTTATTGCGGAGCAGACAGTAAAATTTCCGATAAGAGAGTTGGAGTTATGTTTCAGGGAAACGATAAAGAATCTGGAATGGAATCATGTTGAGGCAGGTTTTTCCACCGCGTTAGAAGAAATACGAAGTGAAGATGCTATGCAGATTTATGATTTTTTTGAAGCAGTCATAGAGGAATCTTTGGAAGATCTGTCGGCATTTAATGTAAATCTGAAACGCAGAGAGGCGCGGATCATCATGTCTATGAGTGTGGAATGCAAAACAGATCTGCAGGAAATTGCAAGACGATATGGAGCTTATGCGGAGCAGGATTTTGACGGATCATGGCTGCTTTCTCTGATTCTGGGAGGAGGTAGCGGCAAATGATAAAAACATTTGAAAACTGTTCACCGGAGTATCAGATTACGATTGTTTGTTTTTTTATTTTTTTGACTTTGCTGTGTATGATTCTGGTTATTTATGAAGGAACAGGAAAAAGACAAAGAAAGATGTTGCTGCCGGACAGTGTATTGCTTATAGTTATTTTCCTTATAACAGCTGTCTTGTGTGTGTGGCAACGGGCGTTTTACGAAGAAGATTCCATGATATTATTTAAAATACCGTATGTGATTTTAATTGTTATAGGAATTGGTGTTTTTTTATATGTGGGATTGAAGATTTTTGGAATTTATAAGTACCGCAAGAGCTGCCTGAGGGAAAATGCAGTTCAGGAAAGTCTGGACAATTTGCCGAGTGGAATTGTTTTTTTTGATGGGAACGGAATGCCTAAACTGATGAATCGAAAAATGTATCAAATTTGCCAGAATCTGGCGGGAAGAGATATACAGAATATTACAGAACTGGAGGAAGCACTGGGACATCCTCTGAAAGAGAATGTATTTTATGATGTTGATTTGAAAGTATATTGCTTAGCCGATGGAAGTGTGTGGAAATTTTCAGAGAAAGAGATTATTACGACAGCCGGAGATCATTTTTTTCAAGTTCTTGCTTCTGAAGTGTCGGAATTATATCGGAACAAAGTGTTGCTGAAGGAAGAAAATCAGAAACTTCAGGAAATGTCTGTGGCTATGAAAGAACTTTCTAAGAATGTAATAACGCTGACCAGAGAAGAAGAAATGTTATCTATGAAAATGAGAGTGCATGATAATCTGGGATATAGCGTCCTGGCGGCACAGCGGATGTTGCTGCGCGAATCGGAAGCAGACCGGGATGTTTTCCTTTCGCAATGGAAGCAGACATTAGACTTGCTGAATAAAGATAACGAGTCTGTGAAAGGCGAACAACTGCACAGGCAGGTGCAGGAAAGAGCGGAGATTTTGGGTGTGAAAATCATTTATACAGGAGAACAAGTCTGGGAATCTCATATTTTCGAACTGATGGATATAATACTTTTGGAGGCACTTTCCAACTGTGTCCGCCATGCAGGGGCAAGCGAACTGTATGTAAAATGCAGTAGTGGGGAACAAGAATGGATTATGGTGATTACAGATAATGGACAAACAACGGAGAAGGATGTCAAAGAAGGAGGAGGATTATCCGGTATACGAAAAAGGGTGGAGCAATGTGGAGGTACATTGAGAATTTGTGCGGAGTCAAAATTTTCAATAATCGTTAAGATACCAAAGGAGGTGCGGAGATGATACGGGTACTAATCGTGGAAGACCAGCGTATGGCTCGGGAAGATATGGAAAATTATATTCAGTCCAGTGGGAGATATTGTCTGGCGGCTTCTATCACAAACGCAGCTATGGCAGAAACCGTATGCAGACAGAGCAGGTGTGAACTTGTCTTGATGGATGTCTGTACGGAGAATGATGAGAGTGGTCTTGTGGCAGCGGAGAAGATTAAAAAGACAATGCCCCAGATAAAAGTAATTATCGTGACTTCTTTAGTAGAGTGCAGTTTTATTGACAGGGCGCGCAAAGCGGGAGTAGAAAGTTTTTGGTATAAAGATGCCGGTAAAGAAGAACTGTTGGAGGTTATGGATCGTACGATGAAAGGGGAGAACGTGTATCCGGATGCTCCGCCGGTTGTGATGATCGGAACGGCGAAAAGCTGTGATTTTACACCGGGAGAATTAGCAGTTCTGCGATTAGTGGTGGAAGGAGAATCCTATAAAAAAATTGCAGAGAGCTTGTGTATATCACCGGAAACTGTAAAATGGCATATCAAAAATATGTTGCAGAAAACGAATTTTGATTCCAAAACGAAATTGGCGGTAGCTGTT
The DNA here is from genome assembly GCF_040915385.1 of Coprococcus sp. RTP21204st1_G4_RTP21204_210225. Lineage (NCBI taxonomy): Bacteria > Bacillati > Bacillota > Clostridia > Lachnospirales > Lachnospiraceae > Coprococcus > Coprococcus sp. RTP21204st1_G4_RTP21204_210225. The sequence continues at coordinate 24,949 of NZ_JBCPDP010000024.1, forward strand.
ACAAAGAAAAATCTGATTATAAATGGATTTTAAAAATAGCATTTTACTACCCATATGGGGAGTGCTTAAGACTCTGAAAACCGATATCATATACTATGTGAAAGTGTCTCAATCCGATGGTTCTTTTCTTCGTTGAGATGTCAGATTGTTTATAAGACACTGTCTGGAAAGGAGATAAATAATATGAGATATATTATGAGAAGAAGCTGCCTGTTCTTGGTAATGATTGCGGTTATAGTTTTTACAGGGTGTGGGCAGAAGAAAAAAGAAGATCCGGTAACCGTTACATTGTGGCATGTATATGGCGGACAGACAGAATCGCCATTAAACGATCTGATTGATGAATTTAATGAAACGATTGGAAAAGAGGAAAATATCCGAGTACAGGTTGGCAGTGTTACAAATACGAATACGATACATGAAAATGTACTGGCATCCGCATTTGGAGATCCGGGAGCCTCTAAATTGCCGGATATGTTTGTTTCCTATCCTAAAACAGTTCTGGCGATGCCGGATGATACGGAACTTGTAGATTATTATGATTATTTTACAGAAGAAGAACTGAACGAATTTATTCCGGCTTTTTTGGAAGAAGGTGTCATTCATGAAAGACTTTCCATTTTGCCGGTAGCAAAATCAACGGAAGTTATGTTTATCAATAAAACAGCATTTGATCGTTTCGCGAAAGAAACAGGAGCGAAGATGGAAGATTTAAAAACATGGGAAGGCCTCTTCGCAATGGCAGAACAATATGCTGCATGGACAGATAACCAGACGCCGGACATTCCTGATGATGGAAAGAATTTTTTCGTTCATGATTATCATTTTAACTATTTTCAGGTAGGTGTAGAATCTCTGGGTGAAAATTTCTTTAAGGGAGAAAATCTGGCTTTCGGACCGGAATTTCAAACAGTATGGGAACCTTATGCAAAAGCGGCACTGTCCGGAGGAGTATGGCTTCGCAGCGGTTATGCAACGGAACCTTTGCGAACGGGAGATTCGATTGTATCGGTGGCTTCGTCAGCCAGCGTGTTGTATTATTCAGACGAAGTTACGTATGCGGATAATACATCGGAAAAAGTAGAGATTGTTTCCATGCCATGTCCCGTATTTGCCAGGGGAGAAACGATGGTCATGCAGCGGGGTGCCGGTATTTGTACGGTAAAATCTACACCGGAAAAAGAAAAAGCCTGTATTACGTTTCTTAAATGGCTGACGGAGGCCCAAAAGAATGTGGAATTTGTGACCAGTCTTGGATATATGCCGGTAAAGCAGGAAGCTTTCGATGTTTACCTTCCGGAGGCGATCGAGAAGTTAAGTGATCCGATGTATGTATCACTTTATCAGGCTTTTTTAAAGACGCAGGAGAACTATACATTTTATACTGCTCCGAAATTGGATTCCTATCTGGATCTGGAAACAAAGTTTGAAGAACTTATCAGGCAAACCCTGTCAGTAAAGCGGTTGGAGTGGCAGGAACATCCGGAAGATATGGATAAACTTGTTTCAGAGACATTAGAGGATTTCAAAGCAGCATACACACAATAATGTCTGCCGGATCGGCAAAAAGAGGTGGCTGACATATGGGAGAAAAGAAAATAAATTTTTGGAAGATTATAAAAGGAATAAAGAGACAAAGCATCCGTATGCAGCAAAGACTGATTGTTTATTGGTGCGTGGTGATTTTAACACTTTTTTTAGTGACAGTTCTATTACTCAGTATTTTGGGAGTCCTTCCGGGAATGGATTTTAAAGTACGGGAAATGTTGTCTGCCCAGCAGAAAAATACGTTGTCAACTATGACAGAGCAGACTGATATTATGATGGCGAGAAGTATTTCTTTATCGGAAGATATTACAAAAGAATTGAACCAATGCCTGACAGCCAATGGAAAGACATTTTCAAATTTGAATGATAATCCTCAGCTGATCATGGATTTAGAGGCTGCGCTGTATCCCTCCTTAAAATCTGCATTGGATGTGAAATATTGCAGTGGAGTTTTTGTTGTATTGGATGCAACGGTAAATACGAAGACGGAATATGCAGATACATCACGCATGGGAATCTACCTGCGCCTGTCTGATTTAAAGGCAGTAAATACAAGCAAACAGCACGTAGTTTTTTTCAGGGGAAATGCTGATATTGCAAGAGCAGAGCAGGTACAGCTCCATAACCGTTGGAATTTAGAATTTGATACGTCCGCATTGTCGGGGTATGAACAGATTATGCAGTTTGATGGAAACCGGCTGGTAGAGAGCTGCCTGTGGACAGACCGGCTGGAGCTGAGTGATACATGGGAGGATGTGCAGCTTTTATATGTCCCGGTTTTAGACAGTACCGGAAAAGTACGCGGTTTGTGCGGTATGGAGATGAGTAATCTGTATTTCAGGCTGTCTTATCCTATGGTGGAAGGTTCCTGTGGGAATATAGTGACAGTACTGGCTCCTGTGGACAAAAAAGGAAACATCTATCTGGATAAGGCGATGTTTGGAGATACAAAAGAAACGTATCTTTCACCATCAGGAACGATGACAGTGAAGAAAGGAAAATATTATAATACATATTCTACCGCTTTCGGGAATTATATAGGCAGGCATGAACTGCTTGGATTGAAGAGTTGTAATGGGATGCCGCTTGCGGTACTGACATTAATATCAGAAGCGAATTATGAAAAATTAACAGCGGACAATCGAAGGGACTGGATCATCGGTACGTTGTTGTTCCTGATTTTATTATTGGTTGTTTCTGTCGGTATGTCCCATCGTTTTGTGAAGCCGATTCTTCGGAGTTTAAAAGCACTGCAGGAGGATACGCTGACGGACGAAAACTTATCAGGCATTTCAGAAGTGGATGCACTGGTTGATTTTATGCAGAAAAAAAGGAATACGGAGAAACTGGAAAATGGAGGCATTCCTCCGAATATAGAAGAAATGCTCAAGGCGTTTGCTTTGCGTGTGGAAACTCTGACTCCGTCAGAGAGGATGGTTCTTCAGTATTATGTTGATGGATATACGATACAGGAGATTGCTTCATTGCTTTATATCAGTATTGGAACAGCGAGAAAGCATAATACAAATATGAATCGAAAACTGGGGATAACTGTCAGAGAGGAACTAATGCTGTATATTGAGTTATTTCGAAAATGTAATCAGTTAGATAAGCTGACATATAGCAGAACTGAGTAAACGAAAAAGAGTCTTTACAGCAATGTCATTAAGTTAAGATGACCAATCAAGATCTTAGCATCAGAAATGATGCTAGGGTCTTTTTTTTGTTTGCCGATAGATCTCTTTTATATTTTCACAAAAAGATATTGCGCATATATAGCGGATAGATAAAAATAAAACGCTATATATAGTATACTAATCGTTCGTATTTTGAAAAATAAGCATAATATACGAATGGCGACCATAGTATTTGCTTTCCGTATCTGCTACGCTTTTATTACGAAATGGTGGCCGCCCGATCAGAGAAAAAAATAAAGGCAATGGATAAGGAGGGAGAACAGAGAATAGGATGGTGATAGAGCAAAGAGGTTAACAAGGAGGTTAAAAATGTGGAATATATTACGAAAAAGGATTTAATAGATTGTTCTACGCCGGATGAGTTTTGCTTTTCACTATGCTGCATGGAATGTAAAACAGTATGGAAAAGTACACCAATTCGTTTTTCCAGAGCGGGGAAAAAACCGGAAAATGAAAATCGGAAGATTATTTATGATACACTTTATGAACGGGAAAAGAATTTAGCATTTCAAAAAGCATTGAATCAGGCGAAAGAGATCTTTAATATTTGTCCGATATGTAAGCGTCTTGTATGTGACCATTGCTTTTTAATCTGTGATGATCTGGATATGTGTGTGCAATGTGCTACAAAGCTTAATGAAAAAGGTACTGTTGTAGGATGAAAACAAAAAAGAAAAATGAAAAAGAAAGGAGAACTTTGTTATGAAAAAATATGAGATTTTAGGAGGAAATTTACCAGTTGTTGTATGTGAATTATCAGCAGGAGAATCTATGATCACAGAAAGCGGAAGTATGAGCTGGATGAGCCCGAACATGAAAATGGAGACGATTTCCGGAGGCGGAATGAAGAAAATGTTCGGCAGACTGATGTCTGGCGATTCTGCGTTTCAAAACAGATATACCGCAGAAGGTGCAGACGGAATGATTGCATTTGCATCAAGTTTTCCGGGAGCGATCAAAGCATTGGAGATTAGCAACGGTCACTCCATGATCGTGCAGAAGAGTGCATTCCTTGCTTCAGAAGAAGGCGTAGAACTGTCCATGCATTTTCAGAAAAAATTAGGGAAAGGCATATTTGGAGGAGAAGGTTTCATTATGCAGAGATTGAGCGGAAATGGAACCGCGTTTGTAGAAATTGATGGACATGCAGTGGAGTATGATTTGAGTGCAGGACAGGAAATTTTGATCAGTACGGGGTACTTAGCGGCAATGGAAGAAACCTGCACTATGGATGTTGTAGCTGTAAAAGGAGTAAAAAATATGCTGATTGGAGGAGAAGGCATTTTTAATACCGTTGTGAAAGGACCGGGAAAGGTGATCTTGCAGACAATGCCAATCAGTAAGGTAGCAGAATTGCTGACTCCTTTTTTTGCAGATAAGAAGTAATTGAAAGGGGAGAAGATTATGAGAAAGAAGTTGAATTTGCTATTTGGACTAGTGCTTATCATCAGTATGATAATATTGACTGGTTGTGGAGGCTCCGGAGAAACAGGAGAAAAGAACCCGTATGAAGGGAAATGGGTAGCGGTGTCCGCTCAGATGATGGGAATGTCAGTCAGTATAGATGAAACTTTCGGAGGTGCTTTTGAATTTGAAGTGAAAAACAACGGAAAAGTTTCCTTTTCAGTTGGAGACACTACCGGGAATGGAAAATGGTCTGTTGAAGATGATCAGTTTATCTTGAGCATCGAAGGAGAAGAGATGGAGGGAATCATCGGAAAAGATATTATTTCTTTTGATAATATGCTCGAGATGGGAGTAAAGGTGATTTTTGCAAAGGATGGAACGGATGCAATGGATCCGGCACTCTATCTGACAGAGGAGGAAAATGCAGTCATAGGTGAGTGGGATGCAGAAAGCGTGGAAGAACTTTTAGGAGACGGACCTCAGACTTCTATGGAAGGAGTAAACAACATCAATGATGCACTGCGTCTTGATTTCAAAAGTGACCGTAATGTAACAGTTATTTATAAAGGGGAGGAGATTGGGACTTTCCCATGGTCAGTTGCACTGGGATATTGTTCGATTGAATCAGAAAATCCATCTCTTACAGTGATGATAAATGACGATGGTACTTTGAAAGTAGACTACAGTGATGATGATGACTACTACACATTCCACTGTGTAAAAAGTGACAGTGAATAACTGAAAAGGATGTGGAAATCATGAAAGGAGGGAAGACGCCATGAAAAAGAAACTATGGTGTGTGCTGTGTATCATGATATGCATGATGATGATAGCGGCATGTGGACAAAAAAAGAATCCGGAGAAGAAAAAATCGGAAAAAGCAGAGCAGGAAGAAACAGAATTTAAAGACAGAGAAAGTCTTAAATTAAGTTTATTTACAGTGTATTATCCGAAGGCATGGAACTACGATAAAGAGAATATGAAGAAAGATGAAGAATATTCTTACGTTAGATTTTTTGATGGAGATACAGTAGATGGATCCGAGAATGTCATTTCTATAGAAGCGACCAAGGAGGATTCATATACATATCGAAAGAGTTTAATTGCCTTTGGAGTGGATTTAGAGGCATATGCTGAAGGAAAAATGGACACTGTAACAATAGGAAATGCAGAATATACAGCAATGCCGGAAAGTAATTCCATAGAAAAAACGTATATGTATCGTTATGAACAGTCTGGCACATCCTATGATATCAGAGTAAGAGGACAGGAAATAGATGATTCTGACAAAGAATTGTTAGAAGGAATTGTGCTGAAATTAGAGGATGAAGGAAATAAAGACGCACCATGGCCATGGGAGGGAGAGCCTGTTGAACCTGTATTGGCAGAGCAGATGGTAGGTTCTTATACAATCGTTCCGGAATATATCCCATTTAAAGAAGCACAGGGAGTTATGCAGATTATGGATCATCAGTTTGTAAAACAGGGCAATCAAGTGTTCCATTTGCTGGAGAACAAACTGGATACTTATGAATATTCAGAAAGTGGACTTGAATTCGTATCTTCGATGGAATTAGACGATGATTTTGAATATTTGTCTGGGGACAGCAGTGGAATGTTATATCTTTCGCCTGGAATTGGAGATGTAATTGGCGTAAAAGATGGGAAAAAGGCACTTCAGACAACAGTAGACGGAGATCTGAATATGCATCCATCCGGAGAATGGGGAATCAGTTTCTGGGTGAACAGTGATACTCAGAAGATTGCGAATCAAGGCGGTAACCTGACGGCAGAACCGTGGATACTGACCGGATTAAATAAAGATGAAGAACGCAAGGGACTGTTTTCTATGATAGATGACGTACAGATCACGAATAGTCATATTATGGTTGCCGGCTCCATGGCTGTGGAAGATGAAGGCACAAAAATTGTTGTCTATGATTATGATGGCAATCAGCTTTTGAAATTAGGTGGAGAAGATATCAGTTCTCCGGACAAGCTCGGTTCCATTACAGGCATGGCGGAAACAGAAAATGGTTTTGTGGCTGCAGATGGAAATATGCGTGAAATACAATTTTGGGCAAAAGATGGAACGCACGTAGGTGCAATTTCTACAGAGGACATATTTGGTGTCAGTTATCCATGGCTGGAAGATATGCAGCTTTTAGATGACGGCTCTCTGTTAATTATGCTGACACAGGAACGAGACGACGGATCAGCAAATGAATTGATGTTTTTCAGATTGACAGGATTTTAATTGAAAAAATAAAAATCGCTTGCTGGCAGAAATTTATCTGCCGGCAAGCGATTTTTCTGTTTCCTGTTTCCAATATAAAGGTAGAATTTTATCACATCAGTGAATCAATTTTCATATTTATCGTATACAGATATATACAACATAAATGGCATAGAGGATCAACATCAGGATCCCCTCCTTTTTATCGAGTGATTTTTTGGTCCATGCCATAATCCATACGATAATACTGAATACAAGCGGAACAGCTGGGAAGTGAAAATTGCTACCAGAAATATGTTTTATGATGAGCAGGGCAAGCACAGACGCACGAAGAAAGAGATTTTAGATGAACAGGGAAATCTTCGGGCAGGATGCAGTATTATTCCCAAGGGGAAAGTTTATGAAAGCCACATTTTTACCAAGAAAGATGAGTGGTTTAAAAACGATGCGTTTACCAGAGAAATCAAGGAGATGTTTACGGAAATCATCAACAGCCATGTGAAAGAAGAATCCGAAAAGCTGTCTGTATTTCAGCAGGGTGGTGTGTATCTGGCAACGAAGAAAATCGGGAAGAACAATCCGAGAGAAGCAGAGATACGGGCGGACAATGCAGTAAGGCAGGAATGGAATGAGATGCGGACGCTGATGGAGAAACTTTAGAAGCAGTCACAGGAGATGAAGTTCGTACAGCAGGAGATTTCTTCATTGAAGAAACAACTTTCCGAGACAAAGTAAATGGTGGGGGCTATGGGATTGTTGTTCATGTAGATGAAAAACAAAAGGCAAAAATTATAGATGATGTAAAAGTTGCGGTCTGTCCAGAGTGTGGTAATATAGAAATGTATTTAGAGGATTTAACTGATTTGAAAGATTAAGCGATAACTTCCAGATGATAAAGCAGAAGTATAGGGTTTGATTCATATGATTTCAGTAAAAAAACAGAGAATTGCTGCTATTATGGTTTTAAGTTCCATCATGCTGATTTTACTTTTGTCGCTAAATTTCCGACTCTGGAGTGGATATTATGCAGAAGGGGATTTGGAAAGTATAGTCATACAGCAGATGGAATGCTTGGAAAAGTCAAATAGTGAAAACGATATAAGCGAAAGTATATGTTTGCATTTCTATGAGTGTATATGTTTCGGTGGAATAGAAATAATGGTGATCTGGGTATATGATGGCTTTAAAGACCTCGGACAAGGTGAGTTTTCTTTCAGACCGGGAGTTACCCTTTGCAGTCTATCGGTTCGGATGGATGATTAAATACTTCTGATAATCAAATTTAAAATTTATTATCAGGAGGAACTTCGATGTATGTATTAAATGCAAATCATATTTCAAAAAGTTATAAAACTGCAGGAGAAACTATGCGGATTTTGCAGAATGTGAATCTGCAAGTTATGAAAGGAGAAATGGTTGCTATTATGGGACCATCCGGCAGTGGAAAGACTACTCTGCTCCATGTGCTGACCGGGATTGACACACCGGACGATGGAGAAATCGTAATAGGAGGGGAAACGTTTTCACAGCTTACGGAAGAAGAGAAGGCATTTTTTCGCAGAAAGCATATGGGAATGATTTTTCAGGATTTCCAGCTTTTGGAGAGTTTGACGGTAAAAGAAAATATATTGTTACCACTCATTCTTGAACGAAAAGAAGCAGACATCCAGCAAGAGCGTTTTTCAAGAATAGCGGATGTGCTCGGCATTGAAAAATTAGCTGACAAAGGAATTACGGAAATATCGGGAGGTCAGAAACAGAGAGTTGCGATTGGCAGGGCGCTGATCAATGAACCGGATATTATTTTTGGAGATGAGCTAACAGGAAGCCTTGACCGAAAGACCACCGGGGATGTGATGCGATGTATGAAACAGATGAATCAACGGTCTGGCATCAGCTTTCTGCTTGTGACACATGATGCTTATACGGCATCCTTTTGTGACCGGGTACTTTTTCTACAGGATGGGAATCTGGCAAAAGAAGTAAAGAAAGAGAACACTGCCGATAATTTCAGAGAAGATATATGGAAAACGCTGTGCGGTTTGGGAGGTGGAAAAGATGACCTTTTTTGATATTTCCCGAAAGATGCTGAAAGCTGGTTTTTACAAATATCGATTGTACTTTCTATGCAATTTATCTGCAACGGCATTATTCTGTTGTTTTGCAGTTATTTCCACAAACAGGACGTTTATGAATGTGTCGATTGTAAATTCATCAATATCCAATAACATTTATCTTCCATTTTTTCTGTCTGCAGTGTTTCTGGTTTTTTTTCTTCCTGTTTCGTGTCAGGCATTTCTGGCATCAAGAAAACAGGAATACGGCGTGATGTTTTCTCTTGGCATGAGCCGGAAGGAAGCGTTTAGAAACTTACTTTTTGAAAATGCGATCATATCCGTGCTGGCATTAGCAATAGCACTTGCGGCAGGAACTGTGCTGTCATTTTTATTTTTTTCCGTTATCATTTATGCAATAGATGTTCACGGAGTGCAATGGCAGTTTTGCCCGGAAGCATATAAGCTTACAGCAGTTCTATATACAGTAGTGGTGGCAGTTGCCTTTATCCTGAATGCCGGGAGACTTATGCTGGATAAAATCGGAACCCTGCTAAAAGCACAATATCGGGCAGAAAAAACAGGAAAGATCGGTACGTTCTTATGCAGACTTGCACCCAACTACATGAGGTTTCATCTGGTGGAATGGTCATTTGTCCGCAGACACAAGAAAGAATGGGGATGTAGGTATGTTTTAGCCTCTCTCATAATAGCGGTATCTGTTATGCTTACGGGGGTATGTGTGACTTTATATCCGGCTTTTCTACAGGATGCAAAAAGTTATTCTCCCTATGACATGGTGTACTCAGAAATCTATGGAATGAATCAGGTTTCAGTACAGGATGTCCTTCATATATTGGAGAAAAATGGTGTTACTGTAGAACAGGTCATTCAGCTTCCCTATATCAGAGATGATGTTTTTAATTACCTTCCTGTGACAGAAATAAACCGGGATTTTGGATGTGATTATCAGATTCAGGAAGGCGAGTTTTTGAATTTGTTTCAGTACAATCTGGAAGATGGGTATGAACATAACATACAGCCAGTATCTACTGTAACGATTTCCGGGGACAGAAAGCTGCAGTCTGTTGGAACAGATGTAAAGATACTGTTTAATCAAAATCCGACCTTTGCAGATAAAACACTGATCATCAACGATTCTGATTTCGAAAAATTAAGTGCAGATATAACAGGTAGTGCTGGTATCGCAAACTTGTTTCAGTTTCAGAATTGGGAAGATTCTTATGCGGGAGTATGTGAAGTAAAAGAATATCTGCAGGAAAGCAATCAGTTGAATGAAGATGAGCAGACATATTATGAATTGTCTTCGAAAGTGGAGAAATACCAGGATGCAAAGAAATCAGGACAATTTTTATTATTTTTGATGGCATTTGTGATAGGGCTTATGATAATGGCTGAGTTTCTGTTAATTCATTCACGTATCCAGGCAGAGAAGGAAGAAAATAGCAGGGTCGTTTGTAGTTTGCGAATGTTGGGAATGATAGACAAGGAAATGGTAAAGTGCCTATGCTATAAGAATTTTCTAAGATTTATACCGCCATCGGTTGTGGGAACAATCCTTTCTTTCCTGCCATCTTATTATCTGAATGAGAGTTATGGAATGGGGACGAATGGAATTCTGGCAGGAATCGTATTTGGAGTGATTTTGACAGTCGGAATATTCGTAGTGATACGCAGGTATTCTGAAAAAGAAGAAAAACTTTATGAAAGCGGTTTTATAATACAAGGAAGAGAATTTTTTGATTATAGATAAGTAGAAAAAGATTCAAATCCTGTGTATAATTAAAAGATAAAGATAGAGACCACTCGGAATTTCAGGAGGTGTTTTTATGCCACAAATGAATAAGGGAGGAAAATTTATTTTCGGGAAATCACTCATTCGGACGGATGGAACATTGCGGATTCCACCGCAGGCAATGGAAGAATATCACATTGCAGATGAAGGAAAAGTATATCTTTTTACCGGAAGTAAGATTACCGGTGGCTTTTGCGTCACCCGGAAAGGCCTTTTGCATCCGTCAAAACTTGGTCACATTTTGGACGATACTCCACCGTTGCTTGACTACTCAGCAGGTTCTGGCGAATTTATCAAATACAAGGGGCGTTCCTACTGCTGGGTAGAGATTTCACAGGAGGGGCAAATTCTTCTTACGAAGAAAATGATGGATTTTTTGAAGGTGAGACCCGGAATGGAGCTGCTTTCTATCCGCAGTAGCGACATCGCGTTTACGATGGGAGCTAAAGGACCGCTATTGGAAAAAGCAGAAAACTATGATGGTGGAATTCCGCTTTTTTAAGTGTAACAATTTCCAGTTGACCGAGTTCTTTAGAACGAAGGATTGGTGGATTAGAAAGTGTCTTTTACAGGAAGGTGATTAGATGAATGATCAATTCTTACAAGGGGTAATATTCGATTGGAATAGAATTGATAACGATAGTTATTTAAAGAGAATTATGTTTTTTCTACGCATGATACACATTCAGAGCTGTGTGATGCGATAAGAATTTCCAAAGGTTATCGGAAGGAAAAGTGGGGGTATTTTCTTAGGGCTGAAAGTTTTTATAATGTTGCAACGAAGGAAGAAGAATATGCAGATCTCGCACATCCTTCTGCCAAATATCATGAAAAATCACATGGAGAGAGTTTTCTCGCATTGGCACAGAACAATCTGCATCCAAATGGCTTGTATCTTTTTGATGAGCCGGAAGCTGCATTATCCCCACAGAGACAGCTTACATTGTTGATGCAAATATATAGTTGTGCAAAAGAGGGAGCACAGTTTATTATAGTTACGCATTCGCCGATTTTGTTAGGAATACCAGATGCAGATATCTATTGTTTTGATAATGGACGCATACATCTCTGCGAATATGAGGATACAGAGAGCTACCAGGTAACAGAAATGTTTATAAACAACAGGCAGATGCTGTTGGATAGATTACTAACAGATTAGATAATAAAGAAATTGACAATTTCAAGTTTGTAACGAAGGTATTTGCGATGAAAGGAATTAAGATTGAGTTATTGGGGATTGCAATAATACCTTTAGGAATTGCTGTGACAACAAATAATTTTTGGGGATATGTCCTAGGTGTTCTTGGATTTGGCGTCGCTGTAGTTGGCTGTTTTCTAAAAGATAATCACTGATAATTTTTTGTTTGAAAAATTGAGAAAACGTAATATTGAACAAAAAGAAATGCACAGTTCTTAGCTTATCGTGAACTGTGCATTTTTGTAAATAAATACTTTTAATTAGCCGATTACGGCATCCTCTGCTGTAAAATGTTCCAGAGAATTTTCTTTTACCTGAATGCAGATATAAGTAATTCCAGAAATATCGGATGCAAAAAACTGACGCTTTGCAGTAGGTGCGATTTTTAGCCAGTCTCCAGTTGAAAGGCTAATTTCTTCTCCGTCAATTATGGCTTTGCCGTTACCTGAAAGAATTCCATAGATTTCTTCATTTTCTTTATGAGAATGAACAAATGGGACATTTGCTCCTGCAGGTAGTTCGTTTAAACTGATTTCTGCACCTGTTAAAGACAACTTTTCATGCAGCTCAATTCGGTTTTCCTTTCCAATAGTTGTTTTTGTGTAATTTGCCATAATAACCTCCATAGTTAATTTGTAGTTTCTGGTTGCTTGGTATTAGTATAGTGTGAGACACATACAAAAACAAGTACGCACCTTTTTGTAACTGTACACTCAAAAATGAATGTGTTACAATAGACTCTGAGGTGAGAATTATGCGAGCAAAAGAAGAATTACCGGAATGCCCAGTTGCAACAGCAGTATCTCTTATCGGAGGAAAATGGAAACTGCTGATTTTGCGTAACTTGAAAGAGCGTCCATGGAGATTCAATGAGCTACAACGAAGTATAGATGGTATTTCACAAAAGGTTTTGACAGATAGTTTAAGACAAATGATGAGTGATGGGCTGGCATATCGCCACGATTACCATGAGCAGCCACCGAGAGTTGAATACGGCTTAACGGAACTTGGAACAAAAATGCTTCCAATTGTTAATTCACTTGCTGACTTTGGTAACTACTATAAATCAATTATTGAACAGAATTAAGGACGTTAGTATTTGAAAAGCTTGAACAATTCCAGTTTGGAGAATTAAAAAAAACGGAATTTACCTATTAGGACATATAAACTGTTGACAATAAAGCTCCTATATAGTATGTTTTTAATAAACTACTATATAGGAGCTTTTGTATGGAAATGAATGGAGGATTTCTTGTAACCAAAATAAAACAGCTTGGAGACCGGATTTTCGAGAAGATTCTCAGTGAAAAGAATATTGATGCGTTTAATGGAGCCCAGGGGCGTATTCTTTATGTGCTGTGGCAGGAGGATGGTATCTCAATCAGGTCACTCTCGACTAAATGCGGATTAGCGATAACATCTCTTACTACGATGCTGGAAAGAATGGAAAATCAAGGGCTGATAAGCCGTGTTCAGTCTGAAACGGACAAAAGGAAAACACTCCTGTTTCTGACTGAGAAAGCACATGCCTTAAAGGGCGAGTACGATTCTGTATCTGATGAGATGGGCAGTATTTACTACAAAGGTTTTTCAAAGGAAGAAATTACCCGGTTTGAGGAATGCCTCGACCGCATCAGAAAGAATCTTGAGGAGTGGCAGAAGTCATGAGTATTTGTATCAAAGATCAGATTCAGAACATGAATATTGTCATTGGATGCACAGAGGGGTGTGCATATTGCTATGCCCGCAACAACGTGAAACGCTGGCATATGATTGATGACTTCGCTGCCCCTGAATTCTTTCCGGGTAAGCTCAAGATGATGGAAAAGAAACGTCCGCAGAACTTTCTTCTTACCGGCATGAGCGATCTTTCCGGATGGAAGCCGGAATGGGCATGGTCTCTGACGGACCAGGCACATAAGATCGGCATTCCGGTGTTTATGAAAGAAGACCTTGTCCCTATCATAGGGGATGAAAATATGATTCAGGAAATGCCGGAAGAATTTAATAAAATGTTAGAGGTACAGAAATCATGACAGAAGTAATAAATGGAATCCTCATTCGTGAGGTGGAAACAAAGAACATCATGACTAAGTCTAGTCTGCCGGTAGGCGGTTACTCGGTCAATCCCTATGTGGGCTGTACACATGCCTGCAAGTATTGCTATGCTTCTTTTATGAAGCGCTTTACCGGGCACAAGGAGGAATGGGGCACTTTCCTTGATGTGAAGCATTGGCCGGAAATTAAAAATCCGAAGAAATATGCCGGACAGCGGGTGGTCATCGGTTCTGTGACAGATGGCTACAATCCACAGGAGGAGCAATTCGGGAATACCAGAAAACTTTTGGAGCAGCTGATCGGCAGCGACGCAGATATTCTGATCTGCACAAAGTCGGATCTTGTGGTACGGGATATTGATCTGCTGAAGAAGCTTGGACGTGTAACCGTTTCATGGTCGATCAACACATTAGATGAAAATTTCAAGAACGATATGGACTCTGCTTCGAGCATTGAGCGCCGTATCGCTGCTATGAAGCAGGTATATAAAGCAGGTATCCGTACAGTCTGTTTCGTATCCCCGGTATTCCCCGGTATCACGGATTTTGAAGCAATCTTTGAGCGAGTAAAGGATCAGTGCGATCTGTTCTGGCTCGAAAATCTCAATCTTCGAGGCGGTTTCAAAAGGACAATTATGGATTATATCGCCGGAAAATATCCTGATCTTGTACCACTTTACGACGAGATCTATAACAAGCATAACCGCAGCTACTTTGAAGCACTTGAAGTAAAAGCTGAGAAAATGGCTAAGAAGTATGATTGTGCCTTTGTGGATAATGAAATGCCTTATGGCAGAGTCCCGCAGGGGCATCCGGTGATCGTAGATTATTTCTATCATGAGGAAATCCGTGGGACAGAGAATACCGGAAAAAGAAATCGCTAACTTCAAGTTTGCCGAAATATCTTTCTAACTTTCCCTATTTTACAGGCTTTTCAGCCCATTCATTAGTGAAATGATATGTATTTTCCCTTATTTTTGCCCTTATGAGATAATCGTAAGGGAAATAAGGGAAAGTTTTATTTAGTCGTTGCCTGCCACTTTATCAAGTAACTTTGCGGATTCCCGCTTGGCTTTTCTTGTGGAATGGGCGTAGACATTCATTGTGGTACTGACATCTGAGTGTCCTAACAGTTCCTGTACATCTTTCGGAGCTGCTCCATTTGCCAGAAGGTTGCTTGTGTAGGTGTGTCGCAACTGGTGAAAATGAAATCCTTCAAATCCATCCAG